>NZ_JBEXHP010000004.1:108119-146006 GCF_040607895.1 Micromonospora sp. NPDC005220 | reverse complement strand
CCCACCCCAGGCCGCGCCGCCCACGCCGGCGCGCCCTTTCCGCCCCCGACCCCCGCCGCACCGCCCACTCCCCACCGTCCCGCCCCTCCTCGGCCTGTTGATCAAGAGGTTTGCGTCAGGAATTGCGGTTGTGGTGACGCAAACCTCTTGATCAACCAGGTGGCCCGGGACTGGGGGTGAAGGGGGTGGACAGGTGGGGGGTGGCCAGGAGGGTGGGGGAGTGGGTGCGCAGGGTGAGTAGCCGGGAGGCGCGCGCGGCGTCCGGGTCTACCTCGTGGGCGTACGCCAGGTCACTGTCGACGAGTTGCACCATGTGCACCAGCAGGTCGCCGGTGAGCAGTACCCGATCGTCGGCCACCGTCACGAGCACCGACTGGTGACCGGGGGTGTGGCCGGGGGTGGGCAGCAGACGTACCGCTGGGGTGAGGGCGGTCTCGCCGTCGACCACCCGGAGCTGGCCGGCGGTGCGCAAGGGCGCGATGAGGCCGGCCGGCAGCCAGGGGTTGAGCGTCTCCGCCGCGTCGATTTCGGCCCGCTGCACCAGGTAGCTCGCGTTCGGAAAGTACGGCCGCCCCGGCCTGCCGGTGACCGCCCAGCCGATGTGGTCGGTGTGCAGGTGGGTCAGGATGACGGTGTCGACGTCGGCCGGGTCGATGCCCGCGGCGGCCAACTCGGCGGGCATCCGGCCCGGCACCGGTGCCCAGCTCGCGGCGGGGGCGTCGGTCGGGCCGATTCCGGCGTCGACGAGCGTGACCGGTCCGTCGTTGACGCGGATCGCGAAGCTGCGAAACGGCAGCCACCACCGCCCGTCGGCGGTCACCGAGCCGGGGTCGCGCCGGTCGGCCTCCGCCCATTGCGCTGCCGTGGCCTGCGGAAACGCCTCCGTGCGAGGCTGGAAGAAGGCACCCTCACCGTCGGTGAGCGTGGTGACCGTGATAGACCCGAGGGTGCGGTTCAGTGGCATCGGACGATGATTCCAGGGCATTTCTGTTCCGCGCAGCCCGGTTCCGCCGGCCGGTCGAGGCCGGCTGGGGGCTGCCGGCCCAATTGCAGTACGCTCGTACTGCTTGAGCACGTGTCCCCCGAGAGGAGCGCCGGCCGATGGCGAAGATCAAGGTAAACAACCCGGTCGTAGAACTCGACGGCGACGAGATGACCCGGATCATCTGGAAGCAGATCCGGGAGCAGCTGATCCTGCCCTACCTCGACGTCGACCTGCACTACTACGACCTGTCGATCCAGCACCGCGACGAGACCGACGACCAGGTCACGATCGACGCCGCCAACGCCATCAAGGAGTACGGCGTCGGCGTCAAGTGCGCGACCATCACCCCGGACGAGGCCCGGGTCGAGGAGTTCGGCCTGAAGAAGATGTGGCGGTCGCCCAACGGCACCATCCGCAACATCCTCGGCGGCGTCGTCTTCCGTGAGCCGATCATCATGTCCAACGTGCCGCGGCTGGTCCCCGGCTGGACCAAGCCGATCATCATTGGCCGGCACGCCCACGGTGACCAGTACAAGGCCACCGACTTCGTCGTCCCCGGCCCGGGCACGGTGACCATCACCTACACCCCGGCCGACGGCGGCGCGCCGATGGAGATGGAGGTCGCCAACTTCCCCGGCGGCGGCATCGCCATGGGCATGTACAACTACGACGAGTCGATCCGGGACTTCGCCCGCGCCTCGTTCCGGTACGGGCTGGACCGCAACTACCCGGTCTACCTGTCCACCAAGAACACCATCCTCAAGGCGTACGACGGCCGGTTCAAGGACATCTTCGCCGAGGTGTTCGAGAACGAGTTCAAGGCCGAGTTCGACGCCGCCGGCATCACCTACGAGCACCGGCTGATCGACGACATGGTCGCCGCCGCGCTCAAGTGGGAGGGCGGCTACGTCTGGGCCTGCAAGAACTACGACGGTGACGTGCAGTCCGACACCGTCGCGCAGGGCTTCGGCTCGCTGGGTCTGATGACCTCGGTCCTGCTCTCCCCGGACGGCCGTACCGTCGAGGCCGAGGCCGCGCACGGCACTGTCACCCGGCACTACCGGCAGTACCAGAAGGGCGAGAAGACCTCGACCAACCCGATCGCGTCGATCTACGCCTGGACCCGGGGCCTGGCCCACCGGGGCAAGCTGGACGGCACCCCGGCGGTCACCGAGTTCGCCAACACCCTGGAGCAGGTCATCGTCGACACCGTCGAGGGTGGCCAGATGACCAAGGACCTCGCGCTGCTCATCTCGCGCGACGCCCCGTGGCTGACCACCGACGAGTTCATGAACGCGCTCGACGAGAACCTGGCCCGCAAGATCGCCGCCTGATCCAGGCGTACCGCGTCATCGGAGCCCGCCGGCACCCTGCCGGCGGGCTTCGGCGTGTCCGGCGTCGGCACGCCGGTCGGCGTCACTGCTGCCGGCGCGCCTCGTTGACCAGGATGGACGAGATGCCAGTCGAGTCCAAGGAAGGTTGACCACGGTCGACCCGCGGCACCCGTGCGCCGATCAGCCAGCCTTCCCGGCTGTGCCGTGCACAGCCAGCCGTCCCTTCCCTGCGGGGGGCCCTGTCCCGGGCCCCCCGCGCCCTGTTCCCGCCAGCCCGCGCCCGCGCCGCTCGGACTCAGGCGCCACGCCACGCCACGGGCGCCGCACTGCGGCAAGCTCAGGCGCCGCGCACAGCGGGCTGCTCAGGCGGCCCGCAGCAGGTCGGCGGCGCGTTCCGGGGAGATGTCGTTGATGAAGACGCCCATCCCGGACTCGGAGCCCGCCAGGTACTTCAGCTTGTCCCTGGCCCGCCGGATGCTGAACAGTTGTAGGTGCAGGTGGCCCAGCTCGCGGTCGATCCGCACCGGCGCCTGGTGCCAGGCCGAGATGTACGGCATCGGCATGTCGAACAGGCCGTCGAAGCGGCGCAGCAGATCCAGGTAGAGCGGCCCGAACGCGTCCCGCTCGCTGTCGCTGAGCGCCGGGATGTCCGGCACCACGCGGCGCGGCGCGACGTGTACCTCGAACGGCCAGCGCGCGGCCGCCGGGACGAACGCCGTCCAGTGTTCGTTCTCGGCGACCACCCGGTCACCGGTGGCGCGCTCGGCGGCCAGTACGTCCGCGTACAGGTTGCCCCCGCCGGTCCGCTCGGCGTGCCGGCGCGCCGCGGCCAGCAGCGCGCGGGTGCGCGGCGTCACGAAGGGGTACGCGTAGATCTGCCCGTGCGGGTGGTGCAGCGTGACGCCGATCTCGACGCCCCGGTTCTCGAAGCAGAAGACCTGCTCGACGCCGGGCAGCGCGCCGAGCACCTCGGTGCGGTCGGCGAGCGCGTCGAGCACGGTGCGGACCCGGCGCGGGGGCAGGCTGGCGAAGGAGGCGTTGTGGTCGGACGTGAAGCAGACCACCTCGCACCGGCCGAGGCCCGGCCGGACCGGTGTGAACGGGGTGATCTCCCCAGGCTCCTCGGCCACCCGGCCGCTCAGCGACGGGAACCGGTTCTCGAAGACCACCACGTCGTAGTCGGGTGCGGGGATCTCGGTCAGCCGGTCGCCCACCGACGGGTCGAGGGGGCACTCGTTCGCCGGCGGGAGGAAGGTGCGGGTCTGCCGGTGCACCGCGACCGCCACCCACTCGTCGGTCAGCGGGTCGTAGCGCAGCTGTGACGCGGGGGGAGGCGGTGGCAGGTCCCGGCGGTCCGGCTGGTCGCGGACCGCGTCGTCGCGCTCGTCGAAGTAGATCAGCTCCCGGCCGTCGGCCAGGTCGATCGCGGTGCGCTTCACGGCGCCGTCCCCTCAGTTGTCGGCGTGCGCGTCACGCGGCCCGCCCCCTGTTGCCTTCACCATGATCAGTTCGCCCACCTGTTCGCCGAGTACCCGTCGGGCGGGTGGGGGCAACCGGTCGTCGCTGACCAGTACGTGGGCCGCCGCCAACTCGACGATCGAGGAGATGCCCACCGTGCCCCACTTGGTGTGGTCGGCGAGGACCACCAACTGGTCCGCCGCTGCCACGAGGGCCCGATCGGTCTCCGCCTCCATCAGGTTCGGGGTGGTGAAGCCGGCCCGCTCGGTGATGCCGTGCACGCCCAGGAAGAGCAGATCGAGGTGCAGTGACCGGACGGCACCGACGGCAAGTGGACCGACCAGCGCGTCCGACGGTGTGCGTACGCCGCCGGTGAGCACCACCGTCTGGTCCGGCCGGCCGCCGGCGTGCATGATCTCGGCCACCGGCAGCGAGTTGGTCACCACTGTCAGCTCGGGCACGTCCACCAGCCGGCGGGCCAGCTCGGCGGTGGTGGTGCCGGCGGAGAGCGCGACCGCCGCTCCGGGTCGGACCAGTTGCGCCGCCCGGTCGGCGATGGCCGCCTTCTCCCGCAGTTGGCGGACCGCCTTGGCGTGGAAACCCGGCTCGTCGGTCGAGCTCGGCCCGGTCGTGGTGGCACCGCCGTGCACCTTGGCCAGCAGGCCGCGCTCGTGCAGCGCATCCAGGTCGCGCCGGATGGTCATGTCGGACACGCCGAACTCGCCTGCCAACTCGCTGACCCGGACACCGCCGGTCGACCGGACCCGCTCCAGGATGGCCGCCTGCCGCTGCTGAGCGAGCATCCGCCGTGCCTCCCGGGGGTCCACGTATCTCACGCGGTCAAACGTGTTCCAACAAAGATGAACACTAGCGCGTAGCGGTCAGCGGTGGAAGGAACGGGTACGGCGACGCCTCAGCCCGACGCGATCTTCAGCTCCACCCAGCCGGTCTCGGTCAGATAGTGCAGCACGGCCTGCACCGCGTCCGCCACGCTCAGGTCGGTGGTGTCGAGCACCAGATCGGCGTCGGTCGGCTCCTCGTACGGGTCGTCGATGCCGGTCATCCCGGTGAGCAGGCCGGCCCGCGCTCGCGCGTACAGGCCCTTGCGGTCCCGCTGCTCGCACACCTCCAACGGGGTGGCCACGTGCACCAGCACGAAACCCGCCCCGGCGGCGAGGGCCATCTCCCGGGCGGTGGCCCGGGCCGCCGCGTACGGCGCGATCGGGCAGCAGATGCCCACCCCATGGTGCCGGGCGACCTCGGCGGCAACCCAGCCGATCCGGCGGACGTTGAGATCCCGGTCGGCCTTGCTGAAGCCCAGCCCGGCGGAGAGCTCCCGGCGCACCACGTCCCCGTCGAGCAGGGTCACCGTGCGGTCGCCGCTCTCCCGCAACGCGTCCGCCAGCCCTCGGGCGATCGTCGACTTGCCGGAGCCGGAGAGGCCGGTCAGGAAGACCACCATCCCTCGCTGCCGACGCGGCGGTCGGACCCGGGCCAGCTCCCGCGCCACGGCGGGCGGGGTGTGCCACTCCGGTAGCGGGAAGCCCCGGTCGAGCAGGTCGTCGATCTCCGGCTGGGTCAGCGCGAGTCGTCGGTTGCGCGGCGGGATGTCCTCCCGCCAACGCCACTGCCCGTCCCGGTTGTCGTACGCGAGCTCGCGCGGCACCAGCACCCGCAGCCCGGCGCCGGAGAGCATCTCCCCGGTGGAGAGCAGGTGGGTCACCCCGTACGCCGCGGAGACCCGGGCGCGCAGCAGCGCATCGCTGATCTCCTCGCGCCGGTGCGACAGCGGCACCGCGACCAGGGTGGCAGGTGGCATCCGGTCCCGCGCCGCGAAGATCGTACGGACCAGCGCCTCCGGTGGGAGCCCGCCGACGCCGCCCTCACCGACCGGGATCATCACGAGCAGATGAGCGGCCAGGGTACGGGCGGCATGGGCGATCTGGGCGAGCTGCGGACGATGCAGCGGCCGATCGGCGATCACCCCGAGCACCCGGCCCGGGGGCAGCAGCGCGCGGACCTCCTCCGGGTTGCGACGCAGTCGCTGGAACGGGCCGTGCCCGCCGTCGCCCAGCCGCCGGACCTGACCGCCGACCCCCGCCACTCCCTCGCGCACCGGCCAGACGTCAGCCACGTCCAGAGCGGCCGCCGGGGCGCCCTCCCCGTCGGTCAGCACCAGCGCCCGGCGGGCCGGGTCACGCGGATCGAAGCTCTGCGCCAGTGCGGCCGGCACCTGGAGAGTGACCGGGACCTGCCACGGTGTGCCGTCGGCCAGCCGGCCGCGTCGGCTGACCGAGACCAGGTCGGCGCGGGTCATGAAGCCGGTCAGAGGGGCGTACGCGCCGGTCAGCAGCAGCTCCAGATCCGCGAGCTCACCGGGACGTGGCGTGTACGCCGGTGCGTCCCGTAGCACCTCGTCGGGCAGCACCCAGCCGTTGCTCATCCACACCCCCCACTCGCTGACCGGCACACAGTTTCGCAGCCGACCGTCCATCGGTCGAGGGCGCCACTCCCGGACCGCCGCAGGCGGATCAGCGCTTGATCCGCCGGCCTACCGCCGACCGCAGCCGGTTCCACAGCTTCCGCTCGTCGCGGACCCGGGGACGCGAGCCGTCGGCCCGGCAGATGAACACCAGTGGCAGTCGCGCGTCCTCGGTCCAGCCCACGTTGGTGATCCGGGCCTTGAGCAGCCACCTGCCCCTGGTCCGGCCGCCGTTGAGGGCGGCGAAGTCGATGGTGGCGGTGGCCCGGTGCACCAGGTGGACGGTGTCCGCTCCGGTCGTACCGGTGATCCGCTCGGTCTGGAAGGTGTTCGGAAGGAAGATCTCGGTGCCGGTCTCCCGGTGCCGGGTCACCAGGTCCAGTCGGGCCTTGCGCACCTGCGCGGTGGCGTCGAGCACCTCGGGGGCGATCTCCTCCATCGGGAGCATCAGCACGTCGCGGCCATCGTCGGAGCGGAAGCCGACCGGCTGGTCCGCGGAGCGCAGCTCGGCGGCGACGGTCACCGTGACGGCGTGGTCGACGTGCCGGAGTTCGTCGATCGTGCCGTGTGCGGCGATGCCCGCCTCCCAGTGGGCAAGCCTGCGCAGGTCCGCGACGCGGCCCCGCTCCGCCAGGTACGCCACGGCTCGGAGCAGGGGCGGCAGCCCGCCGGCGACGCCGGGGGCGAAGCGGTCCTGGATGATCTTCTGGATCTCCAGCGCGACCTGCTCCAGCCATGGCTCCGGGGCGTCCAGCAGCCGCTTGCCGCGCAGTCGGCTGAGCATCTCGTTGCGCAGCCAGCGCCGGTGCAACCGGTCCCGCAGCGGACCCGGCTCGGTGTTGGCGTCCACCACGTCCAGCGCCTCCCGCACGCTGGCGTAGTAGCTCGACGGATCCAGCTGGCCCGCGGTGACGTTGCGCGCGTCGTCCCGCTGAACGTGGTGGTAGCAGGTGTAGTCGGACAACACGGAGGTGCGCCGGGACAGGAAGTACGCCCGGACGACCAGCGAGTGGTCCTCCAGCCGACGCTTGCCGCCCTCCGGGAACCGCAGACCGTGCTCGTTGAGGAACGACCGCCGGAACAGCTTGTGACAGGTCAGGCTGTCGATCAGGGGGGAGTTGCCGAGGGTGGCGTCGAAGCGGTTCTTCCGGAACAGCTCAAGCGGCACCGGGCGCCCGTACCCGGCCATCTTCCCGACCACGATGTCGGCGTCGTTCGCCTTCGCGCAGGCGTGCAGCCGCTCCAGCGCCTCTTCGGCGAACCAGTCGTCGTCGTCGGCGAAGAAGACGTACTCGCCTCGGGCGTGGTCGGTGCCCAGGTTGCGGGGGCGCGACGGCCAGCCGGAGTTCTCGATGTGCAGCACCCTGATGTGCGGGTGCTCGGCGGCCAGCCGGTCCAGGCGCTCGGCGGTGTCGTCGGTCGAGCCGTCGTCGACGAAGATCGCTTCGAACTCGTCGGCGGGCAGTGACTGACGCAGCAGCGAGGTGGCGAGCTTCTCGATGTGCGGGCCGCAGTTGTACGCAGGCACCACGACGCTCACCTTCGGGACGCCCACCTCGGCCATCAGGATCCCTCCCGCGTCGTCGGTCGATCACCGGGCGGGTCGATGCCTGGTGAACGGGAGATGAATGGTGTCACCTTGGATGTCTCTTTCCCAAGGCGGGGTCCGGCCGAACGCGGGACCGGCGGAAACGCCGCCAGGGCCCCGCCGGGGACCTTAGGGGTCCGGCGGGGCGAGGATCAGGGGAGCGCCCGGGGGCGTGCCGGTGTCCCTGGTGGGCATCCACTCCCTACGCTGGGCGCGTGACACTGATCGCGACCCAGTCGCTGACCAAGACGTACGGAGGTCGGGTCACCGCGCTGGCCGACCTCACCGTCGCCGTCGAGCCCGGGATCATCGGCTTGGTGGGCGCGAACGGCGCCGGCAAATCCACCTTGATCAAGATTCTGCTCGGCCTGATCGCACCAACCAGCGGTCAGGTCTCGGTGCTCGGCATCGACCCGACCGCAGACCCGGCGGCTGTCCGCAACCGGGTCGGCTACATGCCGGAGCACGACTGCCTCCCACCGGACCTGTCCGCCGCCGAGCTGGTCACCCACCTCGGCCGGATGAGCGGCCTGCCCCGCACCGCGGCTCGCGAGCGGGCCTCGGAGGCGCTGCGCCACGTGGGGCTCTACGAGGAGCGCTATCGTCCGGTCGGTGGCTACTCGACGGGCATGAAGCAGCGCGTCAAGCTGGCCCAGGCGTTGGTGCACGACCCCGACCTGCTGTTGCTGGACGAGCCGACCAACGGCCTGGACCCGGCCGGCCGCGACGCCATGCTGGCCCTGGTACACCGGATCGGCACCGAGTTCGGCATCTCCGTGCTGGTCTGCTCACACCTGCTCGGTGAGGTCGAGCGAATCTGCGACACGCTGATCGCCATCGACGGCGGCCGGTTGCTGCGCGCCGACAACATCTCCGCGATGACCTCGGCCACCGATGTGCTCGCCGTGGAGGTCAGCGAGGGCACCGAGGAACTCGCCGCCCGACTCGCCGAGCTGAAACTGCCGGTCGCCCGGGACGGACGACTGCTCCTCGTGCCGCTCGCCGACGACGGCACCTACGACCTGATCCTCGGTGCGGTCGCCGAACTGGACCTGCCGCTGCACCGACTGGACCAGCGCCGGCACCGGGTGGCCGAACTCTTCGCCACGAGGGAGCTCACTCATGCCTGAGCCATCCACCGCCGCCGTGCGGCCAACCCCGACCGGCGTCATCCACGACATCGGCTACCAGCGCTACCAGGGCCCGAGGCTGGGCCGCCGGCAGGTCTTCGGCGCGCTCTACCTGCACGGCCTGCGCACCGCGTTCGGGTTCGGGCGCAGCGCCAAGGCCAAGATCTTCCCGTGGCTGGTGGTCGGCATCGTCACCCTGGTCGCGGTGGCCCTGGCCGCGGTACGCAGCCAGATCGGCGAGCCGGTCGCCACGTACGCCCAGTTCGCCGACGCGATGAGCTGGCTGGTCATCTTCTTCGTCGCGGTCGTCGCCCCGGAGCTGGTCTCCCGGGACCTGCGCAGCGGTGTGCTGCCGCTGTACTTCTCCCGGCCGTTGCCGCGCGCCGACTACGCGTTGGCCAAGCTGCTGGCGCTGGTCACCGCCCTCTGGCTGCTGCTCGGCGGGCCGCAACTGGTGATGTTCCTGGGTGCCGCCTTCACCACCAAGCAGGGCATGCGCGGGGTATGGAACGAGCTGCTCGACCTGCTGCCCGGGCTGCTCTACGCCGGGCTGTGGGCGGTGGTCTTCGCCTCGGTCGGCCTGCTGGTCGCCTCGCTGACCGGCAAGCGTGCCTTCGCCGCCGGTGGGGTGGTGGCGGTCTTCCTGATGACCACCCCGATCGTCGGGGTGCTGAGCATCCTGCCGTCGCGCGCCGCCAACGAGCTGGCCGGGCTCGCCTCGCCCTCCACGCTGGTGCAGGGGGTGGGCATCTGGTCGCTGGGTGACCTGCTGGTCGAGGGCGATCCGGGCGAGATGACGATCGGCGGGTTCGGCCCGGTCTACGCCCTGGCCGCGGTGCTGCTGGTCGCCGGCGCGACCGCCCTCCTGCTGGCCCGCTACCGGAAGGTCGCCTCCTGATGAGCACGCTGAGCCTGACCGGGGTGTCCCGGTGGTACGGCAACGTGGTCGCGGTCAACGACATCAGCATGGCCCTGGGGCCGGGCGTGACCGGGCTGCTCGGCCCGAACGGCGCCGGCAAGACCACGCTGCTGCACATGATGGCCGGGTTCCTCGCCCCGTCGCGCGGCACGGTCACCCTCGACGACGAGCCGACCTGGCGCAACCCCGACGTCTACCGGCGGCTGGGGCTGGTCAGCGAACGGGAGGCGGTGCAGGGTTTCCTCACCGCGTACGAGTTCGTGCTGGCCAGCGCGAAGCTGCACCGGCTGCCCGATCCGGCGGCTGCGGCCCGCCGGGCGATCGACCTGGTCGAGCTGGAGTCGGCGCAGGACCGCCGGATCGGCACGTACTCCAAGGGCATGCGCCAGCGCGCCCGGGTGGCCGCCGCGTTGGTGCACGACCCGCAGGTGCTGCTGCTCGACGAGCCGTTCAACGGCATGGACCCGCGCCAGCGGCTGCACATGATGCAGCTGCTGCACACCCTGGGTGACGCCGGCCGGACGATCCTGTTCAGCTCGCACATCCTGGAGGAGGTCGAGCAGGTCTCCGGAACGGTGCAGGTGATGGTGGCCGGCCGGTTGGCCGCCTCCGGCGACTTCCGGACCATCCGCCGGTTGATGACCAACCGCCCGCACGTCTTCTCGGTGCGCTCCACCGACGACCGGGCGTTGGCCGTCGCGCTGATCGCCGAGGCGTCGGTGAGCGGGGTCGAGTTGGAGCCGACCGGCCTGACCGTGCGGGCCGGTGACTATGGCGCGTTCACCCGGGCGCTTCCCCGGATCGCACTGAACAAGGGCATCCGGGTGCGTCAGCTGGTGCCGTCCGACGAGTCCCTGGAGAGCGTCTTCTCCTATCTGGTGGAGGCATGATGTCGACCGTTACCTGGATCACCGCGCGCGGGTTGTTCGGCCGACGTCGGTTCCTGCTGCTGCTACCGCTGCCGTTGGTGCTGCTCGGGCTGGCCGTGCTCTGCCGGTCGCTGGGGGTGGACCCGCGCAACTGGGGGCCGCCGGTGCTGGTCGGCCTCGGGCTTGCCGTGGTGCTGCCGGTGGTTGCGCTGATCATCGGCACGGGCGTCCTGGGCGCCGAGATCGACGACGGCACTGTGGTGCACATCCTGACCAAGCCGCTGCCGCGCTGGCAGATCGTGCTGCCGAAGCTCGCGGTGGCCGCCGGGGTCACCGCGGTCACCGTGGCGGTGCCGCTCTACGTCGCGGGCGTGCTCGCCGATTCGGTACGCCTCGGTCTGGCGCTGGCGGGCGCGGCGGCGCTCGGCGCGCTGGCGTACTCGGCGTTGTTCCTCGCGCTCAGCCTGGTCACCAGGCGGCCGGTGCTGCTCGGTCTGGTCTACGTGCTGATCTGGGAGGGGCTGCTGGGCAACTTCGTCAGCGGCACCAAGGTGCTCTCCATCCAGCAGTACGTGATCGCCCTCGCCGACCGGATCGCCCCCACCGGGCTGCTGGAGACCAGCGTGTCGGTGCCGGTGGCGTCGGTGATGACCGCACTGGTCAGCGTCGGGTTCACCGTGCTCGCCATCGACCGCCTGCGCTCGTTCAGCGTGGCAGGCGAGACGAGCTGACAGCGGTACGGGACGCTGTTCCGGCCAGCCCCCGCCCGGCGGTAGGGCTGGCCGGATGGACCGGTCGGGCCACATCGGGCCAGGCTGATGGGCGTGAGCGTCGAAGCGGAGCGGACGTCGTTGGCTGAGCCCTACTCCCGGAGCAGCCGGCCGTGGCTGACCAGCCTGGCCGTCGCCGGGCTGGCCTGTGCCACGGTCGCCACGGCGGCTCAGGGCAGCGGTCAGTTCCACTGGTGGGCGGTGTTCATCCTGATTCCGGCCGCGTTGATCGCGGCCAGCGGCGGGCCGTTGCTGGCCCGCCGCGGCGGCCGGGCCTTCGCCGGGTACATGCTCGCCTGCGTCGGCACGATCGTCTTCGCGGTCGGCGCGCTGCTGATGTTCGGCGTGATGGGACGAGGTTGGCCGCTCATGGTGGTGCTGCCCTGCCTGGCGGTCTTCGGCACCTACGGCTGGCGGGCGGCCCACCCGCTGGCCCGTGGCCTGCACCGGGCGGTGGCCCTGCTCGCGCTGACCGGAGCGCTGCTCGGCCTGACCCTGCAACTGATCCGGGTGGATCTGATCCACCTCAAGACCGGCTGGTGGGGCGCGTTTTTGATGCTGGCCGGGGCCATCGTGCTGGGCAACGCGGGCGAGCTGACCCGGCACCGGATGCCGTACCGCCTCCAGGCGATCACCCTGCTGGTCGGGCCGGCCGTGATCGCGTTCCTGCTCGGGCTGCGCTTCCTGCGCGGCTGGTGACCCGCCGGTCCGCCGCCGCCCGAGCGGGCGGCGGCGGACCCCGGTCAGAACGCGCAGGCGATGACCAGCTCCGGGGTACGGTCCGGGAGCAGGTCGAGTTTGCCGATCCGGCCCGCCGCCCGTAGGTCGTCGGCGACCAGCGTGAGCTGCTCCAGCAGCGCCGCCGGGCCGAGCGCCTCCGCCAACGGCACCTCCGCCTTCATCGACAGCTTCCGCTCCGACTTGGCCCGTCGCACCTGGCTCAACGCGTCACCGGCGAGCCGCAGCAGCGCCGGGTCACCCGACCCCTCGATCGTCCGGGCCACCTCGTAGGTGGTGGGCCACGGCGCCCGGTGCACCGAGCCGTACCGCCACCACGACCAGATTTCCTCTGTCACGTACGGCAGCACCGGGGCGAACAACCGCAGCTGCACCGAGAGCGCCGAGGCCAGTGCCGCCCGTGCCGAGTCGGCCGCCGCGCCGGTGCCGTAGGCGCGCTCCTTGACCAGCTCGATGTAGTCGTCGCAGAACCGCCAGAAGAACGCCTCGGTCACCTGCAACGCCGCCGTGTGGTCGTACGAGTCGAAGGCGCTGCTTGCGGCGGTGACCACGGTGGCCAGCTCGGCGAGCATGGCCCGGTCCAGTGGGGTGGTGGCCGACAGCTCCAGGTCGCGGCGTGGCGTCAGACGCGCCGAGCTGGAGTTGTCGTACGGGGCGCGCAGGGCGTCCGCCGCGCCCAGCCCGAGCGCGAACTTGGACGCGTTGAGCAGCTTGGTGGCCAGTCGCCGGCCGACCTTGATCTGCGCCGGGTCGAAGGCCAGGTCCATGCCGGGCTTGCCGCTGGCCGCCCAGTAGCGCACCGCGTCCGAGCCGTGCTGCTCCAGCAGGGCCAGCGGGGTGACCACGTTGCCCTTGGACTTGGCCATCTTCTTGTGGTCGGGGTCCAGGATCCAGCCCGAGAGCACGGTGTCCCGCCAGGGCAGCACGCCGTGCTCGAAGTGCGAACGGACCACGCTGTCGAAGAGCCAGGTCCGGATGATCTCCTGCCCCTGCGGGCGGAGGTCCATCGGGAAGACCCGGGCGAACAGGTCCGGGTCGGTCTCCCAGCCGCCGACGATCTGCGGGGTCAACGACGACGTGGCCCAGGTGTCCAGCACGTCCGGGTCGCCGATGAAGCCGCCCGGCTGGCCGCGCTGCGACTCGTCGTAACCGGGCGCCGGATCGCTGGATGGATCGACCGGCAGCGCGGACTCGTCCGGCATGAGAGGGTGGGACCAGTCCGGCTCGCCAGTGTCGTCGAGCCGGTACCACACCGGGACCGGCACCCCGAAGAAGCGTTGGCGGCTGACCAGCCAGTCACCGTTCAAACCGCGCACCCAGTTGTCGTAGCGGTGTTTCATGTGCGCCGGCACCCAGTGCAGCTGCTCGCCCCGGGCCAGCAGCGTGGCGCGCAGCGCCTCGTCCCGGCCGCCGTTGCGCAGATACCACTGTCGAGTCGAGACGATCTCCAGTGGCCGGTCGCCGCGTTCGTAGAACTTGACCGGGTGGGTGATCGGGCGCGGCTCGCCGATCAGGTCACCGGCATCGGCCAGCATCCCGACGATCTCCCGGCGGGCGCCGTTGACGGTCTGCCCGGCCAGCGCCGCGTACGGCTGCGCGGGCACCCCGTGCGGCGGCTCGGGGAGCAGCCGACCGTCCCGGCCGATCACCACCCGTGTGTCCAGCCCCAGCTCACGCCACCAGGTCACGTCGGTCAGGTCACCGAACGTGCAGACCATCGCGATGCCGGTGCCCTTCGCGGGGTCGGCGAGTGGGTGGGCGTACACCGGCACCTCGACGCCGAACAGCGGGCTGCGCACCGTGCTGCCCACCAGGTCCGCGTACCGCTCGTCGTCGGGGTGGCAGACCAGCGCCACGCAGGCCGGTAACAGCTCGGGCCGGGTGGTGTCGACGAACACCTCACGGCCGTCGGCCGCGGTGAACCGCAGCCGGTGGTAGGCCCCTGGGCGCTCCCGGTCCTCCAACTCGGCCTGGGCGACAGCGGTGGCGAAGCCGACGTCCCACAGGGTCGGCGCCTCCGACTGGTACGCCTCGCCGCGGCGCACATTGCGGACGAACGCCCGTTGGCTGGTGGTCCGGGCGATCCGGCCGATCGTCGTGTACGTCAGGGACCAGTCCACCGACAGCCCGAGCCGCCGCCACAACGCCTCGAAGGCCTGCTCGTCGGTGACCGTCAACCGTTCGCACAGCTCGATGAAGTTGCGTCGGGAGATCGGGGTGGGGTCGCGCCGGGCCGCGTCGTCGACCGGAGCCGCCGGTGGTCGCCAGACCGGGTCGTACGGCAGCGCCGGATCGCAGCGCACCCCGTACACGTTCTGCGCCCGACGTTCGGTGGGCAGACCGTTGTCGTCCCAGCCCATCGGGTAGAAGACGGCCTTGCCGCGCATCCGCTGGTACCGCGCCGTGGTGTCGGTGTGCGTGTACGAGAAGACGTGCCCCATGTGCAACTCGCCCGATACGGTCGGCGGCGGGGTGTCGATCGCGTACACGTCCTTGCGCTCCTTCGAGCGGTCGAACGCGTACGTGCCTTCCTCCTGCCAGCGGCGTGCCCAGCTCTCCTCGAGCCCGTCCAGTGTCGGACGTTCGGGAACGCCGGCGCGGGCCGTCCTCGCCGTATCGGTCATTCTGTGATCGTAGGCAGGGGCCAACGGCCGGACCACGGGTTAACCGGCGCGCGCCACGAGAGTGCGCGCCGAACGGCTGCCGGCCGGCGCGGGGCGGGGTGTTCCACGCTGGTGGGCCGACCGGCTGGTGCCGGTCGGCCCCAACCGTCAGCGGGCGAGCGGGCTGGCCACCGGGCCGGAGGTGGCCAGCCGGATCTGCAACCGTTCGCCGCTGCGGGCGTTGACCCGCTCCAGGATCGTGGAGACCGGGGCGTACGAGTTGTGCTCGTTCGGGTTGGTGCAGGCGCCCTGCCCCGGGTCGCCGTTCGAGAGGATGCCCAGCGCCTTGCCGTCGGCCTCGGTGAACAGCGGGCCGCCGCTGTCTCCCGGCCGGGCGCAGATCCGCACGTCGATGCCGCCGCTGCTCTTGCCGGTGACCTCCCCGCAGCGGGTGCCGGGCAGGTAGCCGGCGCCGGCGCCGGAGTCGACGTACTGCTCGCCGGCCTTGGGGGTGTACGCGGACCCGGTCGCGCAGACGACCCAGCCGGTCTGGATGGCGCTCCACGGCTGATAGCCGGTGATCGGCACGTCCCGGCTGCCGCTGGTGGCGCATTTCGGGTTGTCCGCGACGCACCAGTAGTTGACCAGGCTGGGCGTGTTCCTGGCCCCCCGCGGGTACGTCCACCGGCGCAGAGCCGCGGGCTGGTACGGCATGATCGCGTAGTCGTACGGGTAGGCGTTCTCGGCCAGGTCCGGTGCTTCCACGGTCGCCGGCACCTTCGGGCCGAGGAACTGGTGCCAGGTCCGGTCCACCTGCTGGTGCCGTCCGCCGACGACACAGTGCCCGGCGGTCAGCACGTACGGGAGGTCGCGTACTCCGACGATGAGGTTGAAGCCGGTGGTGCAGCCGCCGACGGTGCCGTCGTCGCGCGGCACGTCCAGGCGGATGCCGCCGCGCATCGGCGCCTGCGGGCAGTAGCGCGGGTCGCACGCCTTCTGCACAGTGGTCGCGGGGATCCGGGCCTGGGCCCGGGTGGGCACCCCGGCGGCGCGGCGCGCCTCGGCCAGCCGTGGGTCGTCCGCCGTGATCCGGTCTCCGGTGAGCACCACGATCTCGTTGGCCTGCTGATCCACCACGACGTCCGAGCCGGGTGACGCGTCGAGCGCGGCGGCGACGCCGGCCGCGGCCTCGGTGAGCTGACTCACTGTGTGCCGCACGGCGATCATCCGGACCTGCGCCGGGTCGGTGACCTCGGCCACGGCCGCCCGCACCGCCGCGACGTCGGTCGCTCCGACGGTGAGCACGCCGCCGGCCCCCTGGTCGAGCCACATGCCGCCGTACGAGCGCGGGACCTGCTCGGTCAGTCGCGCGGCGAGCGGCGCGGACAGTTCCTGGAGGGCGAGCCGCCGGGCCGCCTCGGTCGCGGAGATCCGGTAGCGGTCGCGCAGGTACGCGACGGATGCGGGCGCGGCCTCGGCGACCACCGGGGCCGGTCGGACGCGCACCGGCCCGGAGGCGGCATTCGGCTCCGTCTTCCGTTCCGTCTGCGAAGCGGGCGGGACGCCGCCCGTGGCGGTCGCGCCGGGTGCCGCGCTCGCGTCGCCGGTTGTCGCGCTGCCCAACCCTGCCTCAGCCGCTGCCGTGGTCGGCGGCGGGCGCTCGGCCCCGTCTCCTCTGGTTACCGCGACGGCGGCTCCGATCAGACCGACGACGGTCAGCCCAGCCACGATCACGCGCCCCCGTGTGCGCACCCCGTACCCTCCCCGTGTGTTCGGTGGTGCCCGACCGGAACAATCCGGTCGGTGTCGCCGGCCTTACCAGGCGGGTGAGGCAGACGAGCCGTGATTGTAGCTAGTCCAGTGATTCCCGCCACTGCCGGTGCAGGGCGGCGTACCGGCCGTCGGCCCGGGCCAGCACCGCGGGTGGGCCGTCCTCGACGACCTTTCCGCCGTCGAGGACGAGCACCCGGTCGGCGGTCTCCACAGTGGAGAGTCGATGGGCGATCACCAGTGCGGTGCGGTCACGCAGGATGGTGCCGAGTGCCCGCTGCACGAGACGTTCCGTCGGCACGTCCAGCGACGACGTCGCCTCGTCCAGGATGAGCACTGTCGGGTCGGCCAGGAACGCGCGGGCGAACGCGACCAGTTGCCGCTGCCCGGCGGAGAGCCGTCCGCCACGTCGGTGCACCTGAGTGGCGTACCCCTCGGGTAGTGCGGCGATGAAGTCGTGCGCACCGATCGCCCGCGCGGCGGCCTGGACGGCGTCGTCGTCGGCCCCTGGGCGACCGAACCGGATGTTCTCCGCGACGGTCCCGCTGAACAGGTGGTTCTCCTGCGTCACCAGCACCACCGCGCGGCGCAGGTCGGCGTCGCGTACGTCGCGCAGGTCGACCCCGTCCAACCGGACGGTGCCGGTGTCCGGGTCGTGGAACCGGGCGACCAGCTTGGCGATTGTCGACTTGCCCGCCCCGGTGGGCCCGATCAGCGCCACGGTCTGCCCGGCCGGCACTGTCAACTCCAGCCCACGGAGAATCGGGGTGTCGGCCCGGTAGCCGAAGCTGACCGCCCGGAAGCTCAACTCACCGCGGCCGGGCCCGGTCGGTAGCGGTGCGGGCCGGGCCGGTTCGGCGACGGCCGGTCGTTCGTCGAGCACTCCGGCCAGCTTCTCCAGGGCGGCGGTGGCCGACTGCAACGAGTTGTAGAACTGACTCAACTCCTGCATCGGCTCGAAGAAGCGGCGCAGGTAGAGCAGGAACGCGGCAAGCACGCCGATCTCGGTCTGCCCGCCGAGCACCCGCCAACCGCCGTAGCAGAGCACCACCGCCACTGTGACGTTGCCGATCAGCTTGATCGCGGGCGAGTACGTGGCGATCAGCCGGAACGCGTGCAGGCTGCTTCGTCGGTAGTCGTCGCCCAGCGCCACGAAGATCCGTTGGTTGCGGGGCTCCCGGCGGAACGCCTGCACCGCCCGGATGCCCCGCATCGACTCGACGAAGTGCACGATGACCAGCGCGACCGCGTCCCGGGTCCGTCGGTACGCGCTGGCCGACGACCGGGCGAACCAGCGGGAGAGCCCGAACAGGAACGGGAAGGCGAACAGTGTCACCGCCGCCAGCGGCAGGTCCAGCCAGAGCAGGATGGCGGCCACCGACAGGATCGAGAGCCCGGCCAGCACCAGGCTGTCGATCCCACCGTCGACCAGCTCGGCGATCGAGTCCAGGTCGCTGGTGAGCCGGGAGACCATCCGGCCGGACGTGTAGCGCTCGTGGAAGCCCACCGACAGCCGCAGGAAGTGCCCGAAAACCCGTTGCCGCAGGTCGAGCAGGACGGCCTGGCCGATCCGGGCGGAGAGGGTGAGGAAGCCGCGGCGGGCGGCGTACTCGGTCACCGAGGCCACCGCGAACGCCCCGGCGACGGTGACCAGCGGGCCGGGGTCGCCGGCGCGCAATGGCGGGATGGCCCGGTCGATGCCGATCATGACGAGGTACGGGCCGGCCATCGCGGCGGCGTTCTGGGCCAGCAGCAGGCCGACCGCCACGGCGAGTCGCCTGCGGTGCGGGCGGAGCAGGTCGGCCAGCAGGGTGCGGCTGAGCCGGCGCAGCCGGGCCACCGCCTCGGGGCTGGTGTCCTCGGCTCGACTGCGGTCGGCCTCCGGGTCGGTGGCGGTTCCGCGCCAGCGGTGGAGTTCGGGCTCCTCCTCCGGAGGTGGGTCGGCCTGCCTCGGCACGCTCACGAGCGCACCAGCCCCCGACCGTCCGAAGGGGACGCGCTCGGCCCGCTGGCGCCCGCCGACGGTGGTTGCCCGGCGGGCGGCTCGGCGGCGAGCAGCGCCCGGTACGCCGGCACGGTGGCCAGCAGGTCGGAGTGCCGGCCGGTCGCGGTGATCCGTCCGTCCTCCAACAGGGCGACCCGGTCGGCCAGCGCGATCGTCGACGGCCGGTGCACCACCAGCAGCGCGGTGCTGTCGCGCAGGACCCGGCGTAGCGCCGCTTCGACCAGGGCCTCGGTGTGCACGTCGAGCGCGGAGAGCGGGTCGTCCAGCACCAGCACCGCCGGTCGGCCGAGCACGGCCCGGGCCAACGCCAGCCGTTGCCGTTGCCCGCCGGAGAGGGACAACCCCTGCTCGCCCACCCGGGTGGCCAACCCCCAGGGCAGGTCGTACGCGAAGTCGGCCTGGGCCAGCGCGAGGGCCGCACGGACCTCGTCGTCGCCGGCGTCCGGGCGACCCAGGGTGAGGTTCTCCCGCACCGACATGGAGAAGAGCGTCGGCTCCTCGAACGCCACCCCGACCAGCCGGCGCAGCGAGGCCAACCGCAGCTCGCGCAGGTCGTGCCCGTCCAGGGTGATCCGGCCGGCGGTCACCTCGTGCAGCCGGGGCACCAGGGAGAGCAGCGTGCTCTTGCCGCAGCCGGTGGCCCCGACCAGCGCCAGCGTCTCGCCCGGCTCGATGCTCAGCTCGATCCCGCGCAACACCGCCGTGCTGGCACCCGGGTAGCTGAACCAGACCCGCTCGAAGCGCAGCCGACCGTGCACCGCGTCGCGGGGCAACGCGACCGCGCCGGGGGCGTCCACGATCTCCGGTGGGGTGTCCAGCACCTCCTGGATCCGGTCGGCGGCGGTGGCCGCCTCCTGACCGTTGGCGATGATCCAACCCAGCGACTGCACCGGCCAGATGAGCATCAGTTGCAGGCTGACGAAGGCGACCAGCTCGCCGATGGTGAGCGCGCCGTGTGCGGCGGCGGCCGCCCCCGCCGCCAGCACCACGCCCAGGGTCACGTTGGGCACCAGGTCGAGCAGCGCCGAGGTGTTGGCCAGCAGCCGTCCCTTGTCGACGCCCGTGTCGTGCAGCCGCCGGGCCGCACCGGCGAACCGGGCGGCCAGTTCGGGCCCCCGCCCGTACGCCTTCATGGTGCGCAGACCCTGCGCGGTCTCCTCGACCAGCGTCGCCACGTCGCCCTGCTGATCCTGCATCCGGCGGGACGCGGCGTGGTAGTGCCGCCCGAACCGCCGGCTGACCAGCAGCAGCGGCACCGCGCTGGCCGCGACCAGCACCCCGAGCGCCGGGTGCAGGTTGATCAGCAGCACCACCACGACCACGTAGGTGGTCAGGTTGAGCACCAGGAAGAACACGCCGAAGGAGAGGAACCGGCGGATCACCGACAGGTCGCTGGTGATCCGGGAGAGCAACTGGCCGGACTGCCAGCGGTCGTGGAAGCTGGTCGGCAGCCGTTGCAGGTGGGCGTAGACGTCCGCGCGCAGCGCCGCCTCCATGCCCACCGCCGAGGACGACTGCACCCAGCGGCGGATGAAGATGAGCACCGCCTCGACGACACCGAGCAGCAGCGCCAGGCCGCCGAGCTGGAGCAGCCCGGCCGGTTCGTGTCGGGCCACCGGCCCGTCCACGACCCGCTGCACGACAAGCGGTACGGCGATCCCCGCCGCGGTGCCGGCCAGCCCCGCGACGAGCAGCCAGGCGAACTCGGCGGCGTACGGGCGCAGGTAGGGGCGTAGCCGCCAGAGGTTGTGCACGGGGCGTGTGCCCACGGCGGCTCGGGCTGCCGGGTCGCCGTCGCTCTCCACAGGCACTACCAGACGGTAGCGTCAATGAGTGTCGGTGCTGGTGTCAGCTTGTTGTCAAGCGGCGCTCATGACCGAGAAGCCACTTCTTCACGTCCAGCCCCCAGCGGTAGCCGCCGAGCGTGCCGTCGGTGCGAAGGACCCGGTGACAGGGCACGAAGAGGGCTGCCGCGTTCCGGGCGCAGGCGGCCGCGGCGGCCCGCACCGCCGGTGGTCGACCGGCCAGCGCGGCGTACCCGGTGTAGGTGACCGGGGTGCCCGGTGGCACCGCACGCAGCACCTGCCAGGCGTGCGCCATGAACTCTCCGCCGGTGCGCTGACGGACCGGCACCGCGTCGATGGCCGCGAGGTCACCGTCCAGGTAGGAGCGGACCGCCGTGCTGACCGGGCCGAGGTCGGCCCGCTCCCGCAGTGGTGCCCGCAGGGTCGGGTGAACCAGGGGCAGCAGCGCCGCCGGGTCCGGTGTGAAGCCGGCTGCCCGTACGTCACCGTCGGGGCCGGCGAGGATGCTCAGTGGGCCGGCCGGTGTGCTGAGTACGGTGCTGTCGATGTTCATGCCGCTCTCCAGAGTCTGATGGTGGCGTAGGACCGCCAGGGGCGCCAACGCTCGGCGTACCGGTCGAGGGTCGGCGGGGTGTCGGGCAGGCCGAGCGCGGCGGCGCCGCGTCGGACCGCGAGGTCGGAGCTGAGCAGGATGTCCGGGTCGCCGAAGGCGCGCATGGCCAGGTAGTTCGCGGTCCACGGGCCGATGCCGGGCAGCGCGAGCAGCCGCCGGACGGCGTCCTCCCGATCCACCCCCGGAGCAAGGTCGACAGACCCGTCCACAACGGCCCGCGCCAACCCCCGCAAGGCCTCCCGCCGCCCCACAGGCATCCCAAACCCCGAGTCCGGCAATGCCAACAGCTCCCCAGCCCCCAAAAACCCCCGCAGCGCACCCCCCTCCGGCCCACCGCGTTGATCATGAAGTTGTTGTCCCGACACGCCGTCGCCGGTGGCAACAACTTCATGATCAACGTGAGCGTGGGCGGTCAGGAGGCGGGTGAGGGTTGTTCTGGCTGAGGTGACCGAGACTTGTTGGCCGATGATGGCGCGGACGGCCTGCTCGAAACCGTCGACCGCGCGGGGGACGCGGATGCCGGGTTCGGCGGTGATCGCCGGGGCCAGTGCCGGGTCGGTGGCCAGCGTGGCGTCGATCGCCGTCGGGTCCGCGTCCAGGTCGAGCAACCGGCGGCAGCGGGCCACCGCTGGCGCCAGGTCGCGCAGGTCGGCGAGCTGCAACGTCGCCGCCACATGCCCGTGCGCCGGGGTCAGCGCCACCTGGCCGGTGCCGTGCGGCAACCGCAGACCCCGGCGGTACGTCCCGTCGCGGACCTCGTCGACGCCGGGCAACGCCCGCACCGCGAGAAAGTCCAGCAGCGCCCGGGCGTGCAGCGGCGGGCGGTACGCCAGCCGGAGCGCGATGGTCCCCGCCCCGGCCGGCGCCTGCTGGCGGCCACGGGCCGCGCGCAGGTCCGACGGGGCGCTCGCGTACACCTCGCGAAGCGTGTCGTTGAACTGCCGCACGCTGCCGAAGCCGGCGGCGAACGCGATCTCGGCCATCGCGAGGTCGGTCGTCTCGATCAGGATCCGGGCGGTCTGGGCGCGCTGGGCGCGCGCCAGCGCGAGCGGCCCGGCGCCCATCTCGGCGCTCAGCATCCGGTGCAGGTGCCGTTCGGTGTAGCCCAGCCGGGAGGCCAGCCCCGGTACGCCGTCCCGGTCGACAACCCCGTCGGCGATCAGCCGCATCGCCCGACCGACCACGTCCGCCCGGACGTCCCAGAGCGGGGAGCCGGGCGCCGCGTCCGGCCGGCAGCGGCGGCAGGCGCGCAACCCGGCACCCTGCGCGGCGGCGGCGGACGGAAAGAACCGGACGTTCTGCCGCTTGGGCGTGATCGCCGGGCAGGACGGCCGGCAGTAGATCCCGGTGGACGTCACGCCGGTGTAGAACCAGCCGTCGAACCGCTGGTCACGGCTGTCCACGGCCCGGTAACACCGCTCGAAGTCCATCTCCACGTCACCGATGATGCCCCGCTCGACCGGTCTTCGGCTGGCGGGAATCGGACCTGGGTGTGCCGGCGCGAAGAGCCCCGGTCAACGGGGGCGTCGACGGCGCCGGTGCGGCTGGCCGGATCGGCTGGGCTGGGCGGCGCGGTTCGGCTGTGCGGTGCGGCTTGGCTGTGCGGTGCGGCCTGGCTGGGCGGCGCGGTCCGGCTGGGTGGTCAGCAGGGCGGAACGGAACACGCCGTCCGGGTCGTACCGCTTCCACAGCCGCCGGACCCGGGCCCCGGTCTCGCCCGGGTAGATCCGGGCGAACGCGGCCAGGTCCGGCCGGCTCTCGAAGTTGACGTACGCGCCGTCGGCACGCGCCCCGGCGGCCCGCCAGGCGGCATTCAACGCGGCATCGCCGTGCGGCGGAAAAACCGAGGCCACGACCAGCGTGTCCTGGTGACGATGCGAATACGCGGTCGCGTCGGAAGCGACGTCGTTGACCGCCCCACCCAACGAGCGGAGCTGGATCACCGCCCGCCCCGGCCCAGTCACCGCTCGCGTCACGGCCCGCGCCCCGGCGTCGTCCAGGGAGGTGAACAGACCGTTGGTGGTCGTGCCGCGCTGCTGCCCGACGTTGGGGTTGAGGTGCGCGGTCGGCACCAGCGTCGGGTAGGGGAGCAGGTCGGTCCGGTGTTCGAGCACCTTGCCGATGGCGAGCAGCGGTTCCACCGCCGGTCGGGCCCGGCGCAGGCTCTCGGCGGCGACCACTGCGGTGATGGACATCAGGACCGATCGGCCCTCCGCGAACACCACGGCGGCCGCCGACAACTCCCGTGGCGCCTGCGCGAGGTAGCTCGTCCACTCCCGGACCGTGCGGCCGTCCGGATGCGCCTCGACGACCAGCTGCGCGACACCGACGTTGCGCTGCTCGGCCGCCTCGATCTCGAAGGCCAACACGATCCCCGCGCCGGCCCCGGCCCCACGGACCAGCCAGAACAGCTCCGGCTCGTGTTCGGCGTCCGCGCGTACCAGCGTCCCGTCCGCCAGCATCACCTCGACGGCTCGGACCCGGTCGATGGTGAGGCCGTGGGCGCGGACCAGCCAGCCGACCCCACCGCCGGTGGCCAGGCCGCCGACGCCGACGCCGCCGTAGTCACCCGAGCTGATCACCAGGCCGTACGGTGCCAGCGTCTTCGCGACGTTCGCCCAGCGGGCGCCGGCCTCGACCCGGACCAGCCCGGCCCGTTCGTTGATCACCTGGACCCGGTCGAGCATGGACAGGTCGATGACCACCCCACCGTTGTTGGACGAGGCTCCGGATAGGCCGTGCCCGCCGCTGCGGACCGCGATGGGCAGCCGCTGCTCCCGCGCGTAGCGGAGCGCGTCGACCACCTGCGCGGTGGTCTTCGGCAGCAGGACCGCCGCCGGCGATGCCGACCTGGTGTACGTCGAGCGCAGGTGCGCGTACCGGCGGTCGCCGGGTGTGACGATCTGCCCTCGCAGGGAGTCGGGCACCCGGGCCATGGCGCTGCTCATCGGTGCCCCCGTAGCTCGCACCTCGGGTGTCCGGGATCGGTCATGGCCCCAAGAATGAGCGGGCGTGCCCTCCTCGACAAACTCGGTGGAGGGACCCCTCCCGTCGGCCGGTTCGCACGGCGCTCGCCGGTACGGGGAGCGCCGTGCGAAGGTGACCGGAATCTCCGGTCGAATCCTGGGCCGACCGGTCAGGCCGGGGCGGAAGAACCACCGACCTGACCGGTCCCATCAACGAGACGGGCTCGGCGTGACGGACGGCCGGCCCGGTACACCGGGCGGGCCCGGCGGAGTCGACTGGCTCGGCTTGACCGTCGGACTACCCGGTACACCGGGTGGGCCCGGCGGAGTTGACGCGCTCGGCTTCACCGTCGGTTTGCCAGGCACACCGGGCGGCCCCGGAGTGATCGACGGGCTCACGTGCGCGCCGCCGGGGCTCGGTACGACCGTCGGCACCGCGGTGGGTGCGGACGGCGTGGGGACCGGCGGGCTGGGCACGGTCGCCGGGCCGGCCGGGCTGGGTACGGCCGGGGGCGGCTCGTCCGAGCCGCTGGCCGCCAGGGCGATCGGAGTGGCGATCAGGATCGCCGCCAGGGTGCTCACCGCCCCCACCGTCACCGTGGCGCGGCGTCGGTTGCGCACCCGTCGTTCCGCTCGGCTCAACTGGTCATGCACGATCGGTGCCTCCTCGGCCAGGTCGGTGAGGGTGGAGCGGATGAGGTGCTCGAAGGGTTCGGTCATCGCCGTACCTCCAGCCTGTCGACGTCCGGCAGCAGGTCGCGCAGTCGCTTCACCGCTCGATGCGTACGGCTGCGTACGGTCCCCACCGAGCAGCCCAGTAGCTCGGCCACCTGGGCTTCGGGCAGGTCCTCGTAGTAGCGGAGGACCACCACCGCCCGCTGCGTCGGCGGCAGGTGACGGAGCGCGGCCCGCATCGCCAACCGCACGTCGGAGCCGCCGCTCGGGTCGCCGCCGACCGGTTCGTCCGCCGGGTTGAGCGGTGTCTCCCGCCACCGGCGGATCCGCCGCCACCAGCTGATCTGCTCGCGGTACATCACCACCCGCAGATAGCCCTCGGGATCGGCATGCCGAATGGTGCCCCACTTCGGGATGGTCCGCGCCAACGCCGACTGGAACAGGTCCTCGGCGGCGTTGCGGTCCCCGGTCAGCAGGTACGCGACCCGCATCAGCGCCGGAGTCCGGCTGCCGACGAACTCGGCCAGCCGCGCGCGCTCGTCCTCGTCCACCCACCACCCCCGTTTCGTTGTCACAGATACAGACGCCCCAGGTCATCGTCGCTATCCACGACCGGTGGGGTTTTTCGGCCCGAAAGTGTCGGTCGTGCCGGGTAGCGTCCGGCCACCAACTGAAGAAGGGGTGCGGGGGATGACGAGCGTGGCGGGTTGGGCGGCGGCGTCGACACCGGGTGCGTTCCCGCCGTTGCCCCGCGCGGTGGCGCAGTCCTTCTACCGCCGGATGCGGGCTGTCGCGCCGGCCGCCGTGGGCGCCATCGAACGGGACCGCGCGGGCGACCCCGAGCAGAGTTTTCCCGAAACTGCCTGCGGCCGGTTGGCCGGCTCGCTTGACGACGCGGGCCTGCGGGCGCTCGGGATGTGGACGCACCACTGGTGCATGCGCTTCTACGACGACGACACCAGGGTCGGCCGGCGGTTGATCCGCGAGATCGCCGCGCGGCCAGGGCTGGGCTGGACGGCCGACGAGGTGCGCTGGATGCTGCGCGAGTCGGTCTCGGCCGGGCCGGCCGCCGCCGACCGGTTCACCCTGCCCCGCGCAGCCGCCGCGCAACTGCCCCCGGCCGACCGTCCGGCGCTGGGTCACTGGCCCGAGGTCGAGGTGCCCCGCCAACGGCGACCCGATCAGTCTCGTTGATCATGGTCGACGGGGTGCCCGACGGCCACCCGTGGGTGCGGTAGGCACCACACCGAGCGGGTGGGCGGCCGGCTGCGGCAGGATGGACGCCGCACCGCCCCCCACGGAAGGACGCCCCGATGCCCGCCAGTGAACCGACAATCGTCGCCACCAGCATGGGCTTCTTCCGGGGCGACCGCGGGCCCTACGACCTGCGTCCCAGCCCGGTCTTCGAGCTGGCGGCCGAGCTGGCCGAGGCCGGCCCGCAGCCGCGGGTCTGCTACCTCGGGCAGGCCGTCGGCGATCAGCCCACCTCGCTGACCGCCGTCTACGGCGCGTTCGCCGACACCCGGTTCCGGCTGTCCCACCTCGCCCTGTTCCCGATGCCGAACGTCGAGGACGTCCGCGCTCACCTGCTCGCCCAGGATGTGATCTGGGTCGGTGGCGGAAGCGTGGCCAACCTGGTCGCGGTCTGGCGGGTGCACGGGCTCGACGAGATCCTGCACGAGTGCTGGCAGGCCGGCGTGGTGCTGGCCGGCGTCTCCGCCGGCTCGATCTGCTGGCATGTCGGCGGTGCCACCGACAGCTTCGGCCCCCGGCTGCGCGGCTTCACGGAGGGCCTGGCCTGGCTGCCGTACGGCAACGGGGTGCACTACGACAGCGAGGGCCAGCGCCGCCCGCTGATGCACGAGCTGGTCGGCGACGGCACGCTCCCCACCAGCCACTGCACCGACGACGGTGTCGGCCTGGTCTACCGGGGCACCCGGCTGGTCGAGGCGATCGCGGACCGCGAGGGCGTCTCGGCGTACGAGGTCAGCCGGGGCGCGGACGGCAGCGTCCGGGAGGCGGTCATCGCCCCCCGCCTGCTCGGCTGAACGTCACGCCTCCTCGACCGCCTGTCGGCGGCGGAGCACCGCGTCGAAGACCTGGGCCAGCTCGGCGGCGTCCTCCCCGGCGTGGTGCGTGTGCGGCACGTCGTGCAGGCCCAGCTCGTGCTTGATCGTGCCCTTGCGGGTCTGGACCCACTCGCTGCCGGTCATCCCCATCCAGTAGCTGCGAAGATCGACGCCGGAGCCGGTCGCACCGAACGGGCTGTGCCCGACGAAGCGGACGAAGTACCAGTGCACGAACATGCCGTCCCAGACGGCCGGTGCGGCGAGGAAGACCGGACGGCCGGCCCGGCGCAGCCCGTTGACCCAGGCCGCCGCGGCGGACATCGCCTCCTGCGCGGTGGGTGCTTCCCGCAGCAGACGGTCCCGGTCCAGGCCGGAGACGGCCAACGCCGCCGGGACGAACTCGTCGGAGATGGGACGCAGCTCGGTGTAGAAGGTCAGATCCGGGCGGCCGGCCACGGCCATACCCAGCGAGATCATGCTGTACGGCCCGGGGATCGGCCCGTCCGCCTCCACGTCGACGGCGATGTACAGCTCAGGCAACGTCGAGCCCATCCCACCTCCAGCAGCGGACCATCGAATCGGAGGGTAGCAACGCCTGCCGGGGCCCGGTGGCCGCGATGATCGAGCGCCGTGCCGCCGCCGAATCGGAGCCGCCTGGACCGGCCCGGCCGGGACCGGCGTAAGCTGGCTCGTCGTGAGTCTCACCATCGGCATCGTCGGCCTGCCCAACGTCGGCAAGAGCACGCTTTTCAACGCGTTGACCAAGAACGACGTGCTGGCGGCGAACTACCCGTTCGCCACCATCGAGCCCAACGTCGGCGTGGTCGGGCTGCCCGACGAGCGGCTGGGCAAGCTGGCCGAGATCTTCTCCTCGCAGAAGGTGCTGCCGGCGCCGGTGTCGTTCGTCGACATCGCCGGCCTGGTGCGCGGCGCGTCGAAGGGGCAGGGCCGGGGCAACGCCTTCCTGGCCAACATCCGGGACGCCTCGGCGATCTGCCAGGTCGTCCGGGCCTTCTCCGACCCGAACGTGGTGCACGTCGACGGCAAGATCTCCCCGGCCGACGACATCGAGACGATCAACACCGAGCTGATCCTCGCCGACCTGCAGACCCTGGACAAGGCGCTGCCCCGGTTGGAGAAGGAGGCCAAGCTCCGCAAGGACAGGACCGCCGCGGTCGCCGCGGCGAAGGCCGCGATCGAGGTGCTCGACGGCGGCACCACCCTGTACTCCGGGGCCGCCGCCGCGAAGATCGAGCTGGAGCACCTGCGCGAGCTGCACCTGCTCACCACCAAGCCGTTCCTGTACGTCTTCAACGTCGACGAGGCCGAGCTGGCCAACGAGACGTTCCTCGACGAGCTGCGCGCCCTGGTCGCCCCAGCCGAGGCCATCTTCATGGACGCCAAGATCGAATCTGAGTTGGTGGACCTGCCCGAGGAGGAGGCCCGCGAGCTGCTGGAGTCGATCGGGCAGAACGAGCCCGGCCTCAACCAGCTCGTCCGGGTCGGCTTCCGCACCCTCGGCCTCCAGACGTACCTCACGGCCGGCCCCAAGGAAGCACGCGCCTGGACCGTCCCGATCGGCGCCACCGCGCCGGAGGCCGCGGGCGTCATCCACAGCGACTTCCAGCGCGGCTTCATCAAGGCCGAGGTGGTCTCGTACCACGACCTGGTCGAGCACGGTTCGATGGCGGCGGCCAAGGCGGCGGGCAAGGTCCGCATCGAGGGCAAGGAGTACGTCATGCAGGACGGCGACGTGGTGGAGTTCCGCTTCAACGTCTGAATCCGAGCCGTTTCCGCAGGTCGACAGGAGTGAGCCTTCGCTGTGGGGCACACAGGGGCAACTATGCCCACGGTGGGGTGTGTCGGCTCAGGTAGTCGCGAGCACGGGGGACTGGGTCCTGCCAGTACTGGTGCGGCATGCGGGAGTAGTGCGTCTCGCAGAATTCGGCGAGGCTCTCCACGATCTTGACGCTCTCCAGCGGGCGGCCTTCGAAGGTGGTGTTGGTCTCCAGCAGTTCCGGTTCGGGGTTCCAGCCTGAGTGGTCGAACGCCCAGCCGTCCCAGAGCGCGTAGACGTGGAAGACCTGCCAGTCACCTGCCAGGCGCACTCCCGCGATTTCGATCGGCCGTTCCGGATAGGAGGCCCGGCACACCCAGGCCAGGATGTGGCACGCTCCGGCAGCGAAGAAGGCCTGGTCGGTGCGGTGCCAAGAGATGCGCTGATCCGCCCGCTCGATTGGTGTCCGACGATATGTCCCCGCTGCTTCGGCCGCCACCGGCGACACCTTAACACCGGGTCCCAGCGGCGGACCTCGATGCGATCCATTGCCGTCACCGGTCCGAAAGGAGTCGTCGGGTCGGAGGGGTGGTCAGTCATGCTTCGGTCTCGCCGCGGGTCGCCGGATTAGTCCTGGTGCGGCCGTCGCCTGCTCGGCTTGCGCTTTGTTCCGCCCCTGGCGTTCGAGAACTGTCGTTGGCGCTGCTCTCGCTGCTGCCGCTGCCAGTCGCGTTGTCGGCGCTCACGTCGTCGCTGGTGCAGGCGGGCGATCACGGCCAGCGCCATCGATCCGGACAGAACCAGGCATGCCGC
This sequence comes from Micromonospora sp. NPDC005220, assembly GCF_040607895.1. Lineage (NCBI taxonomy): Bacteria > Bacillati > Actinomycetota > Actinomycetes > Micromonosporales > Micromonosporaceae > Micromonospora > Micromonospora sp. NPDC005220. The sequence continues at coordinate 116,637 of NZ_JBEXHP010000004.1, read as the reverse complement.
TCCGACCACCCCTTGCAGCCGGCCTCGATGTCCACTGAGCACGCCAAAGTCGGTGACGAAATCCTCCGGGTCGTCAGGGTTGACCCAGATCCGCACCGCACTGCCGGCGGGTAGGCAGACCTCCCAACAGCCAACCTCGGCCTGACGCTGGGCGCCGGCGAATTCGTAGCGCAGGTGCATGGTGTTGCTGTTCCGTCGCTTGTGCACGAACTCATTGACGACTGCCTGGACCTGCACGCCATCGACCCGTAGTCGACTCTCCCAGGCGTCGCTGTCCTGAGAGGTCTTGAAGGGCAGCCACATCATGACCATCCCGACCACGAGGCCGAGCAGGTAGACGGGATAGCGGACGCGCCACCAACTCCGCAGGATCTGCACGGTGGTCATGGTCGCAGTCGATGTCGACAGGCGGCGGTAGGTTGAACGGCATGACGGAACAGCTGCTCCGTTCGTCTTTCGGCGCGGCCGCTGCCGCGTACGCCGAGCACCGCCCGGACTACGCGCAGGCCGCGGTGCGGTGGGCGTTGGAGCCGGCGCCCGGTCTTCGTGTGCTCGACCTGGGCGCCGGCACCGGCAAGCTGTCCGCGACGCTGGTCGCGGCAGGCGCCGACGTCGTGGCGGTCGAGCCTGACCCGGCGATGCTCGGCGAGCTGCGCCGCGCGCTGCCGGCGGTCCGTGCCCTGCCCGGTAGCGCCGAGGCGATCCCGCTTCCGGACGCGTCCGTCGACGCCGTGCTGGCCGGCAACGCCCTGCACTGGTTCGACATGGCCGTCGCCGGGGCGGAGATCGCCCGGGTGCTCGCACCCGGCGGCATTCTGGCTGGTCTGTGGAACATCATGGACGATCGGATCGACTGGATCGCCGCACTCGAAAAGGTCAGCGGGAGCGCGGCAATCGGCCCGCGTGACACGTTGAGCAGTTGGCGCACGGCGACGGCAGACCTGCTCGTTCCGAGCACCGGCCTGGATTCCCGCTTCGGGTCGGCGGAGCAGGTCGAGTTCCCGCACGGGCAGCGCCGTACCGCCGACTCTCTCGTCGAGACGCTTGCGACGCGGGCCGGGATGCTGGTCATGCCGGAAAAGGAGCGAGCTGCCGGCCTCGGCCGGATCCGCGCCTTCCTCGGGAGCAGACCCGAAACGGCGCACGGCGAGTTCACGCTGCCGATGCTGACCGGCGTGCTCCGCGCCCGACGGCGCTGATCGGTCAGCGAGCCGGTGAACCGACATCGCGCCGGGCCGTCCTCACGGACCTGTTCGGCTGTCTCGTCATGAGTGGCGAGGACCTCCGATAGATCAGGGACGAATGGCCTTTTCGCCGTGCACGACTGCGTATTCTGCGGCGAGCCAGGGCCCAAGGTCGTCGATGAGTTCGCGGAGCAATCCCGGATCTGGCGAGGGCGTGCGGCCGGTGATGGCAGCCCTACGCATCTGCCCGGCGCATGCCGGATAGTAGAGCCCGAACGCTTCGGCGGACTCGGTGAGGTCGCTTGTCCAGCCTCCCCACTCAGGCATGACCAGCGTGAATCCGGTCCTGACGATGCGACGAGCGACGAGCCGGCTGAGGGCCTTACGTTGCTTGTCGGTGGCCGCTGTGGCTGCCTGGCGGCGCCAACCCGGAAGCGCAAGCGACAGGTCGCCGTTCGTCTCGCGGGCGAGCAGGGGAGTGGGCCGGTAACGGGAAAGTTGGTCGGCGAGGTCGTCGCCCAGCAGTGGTGTGCACAGGCAGGCGACGAAGAAGCCGAGGTCGTGCCGCTCCAGCTCGCTGAGCAGCGTACGTGTGCTGAACAGCAGGATGCCCACACCGTCGATCTGCGGGAAGGACTGGTCGAGGTCTTGCTCGATCCTCGTGGCAGCGGCCCGGTCGGCCTCGGCTGGCTCGGCGTGCAGGGCGAGCAGCAGGTCGAGATCGGCGACGCCGAGGATGGCGGTGCCGCGCGGGATGCTGCCGTAGAGGTAGGCGCTGTGCAGCCGAGCACAGTCGAACGACTCGGCTATTCGAGCGCGTGCCGCGTCGACGACACCGGCGAACGCGGCCGGGACCCGACTCAGCGCACCCTCACGCGCGATCCATCCCCCGACGTCCAGTCCTCTTCCGGTCACGGGGACACTCTGCCGGAGCCGAAGGTCCTACTGCTCGGCCCAGGCGCCCAGCTCGTTGCCGGTGGGGTCGGTGAAGTGGAACCGCCGGCCACCGGGGAACTCGTACGGCCCGTTCACCACCTGGCCGCCGGCCTCCTTGACGGCCTGCACGGACCGGTCCAGGTCGGTGGAGTAGAGCAGCACGAGCGGCCCGCCCGCCCGGACATCCCGGTCCAGCCGGAGACCGCCGACCTCGGGGGCGGAGTCGCCGTGCGGGCTGCGGATCCCCGCGTACCCCGGTCCGTAGTCGTTGAACTGCCAACCGAACGCGTCGGCGTAGAAACGTTTGGCCACGGCAAGGTCGGTCACCGTGAGCTCGACGTAGTCGATGGCGTGGTGTCGGTGGGGCGACGGCTCAGTCATGTGCCGATCGTGCACCCCGGGTACGACGAAACCCCGCGACATGCAACGAAAGGTTGCGCGATGGGTGCGAGCTGCCGTAGGTTCAGTGCAACCAAAGGTTGCGAAAGGTTGTGAGCATGGAACAGGGAACGATCGAACGCGACATCCACGTCAACGCGTCCCCCGAGGTCGTCTTCGAGGTGGTCAGCCAGCCCCAGCACATGCGGGAGTGGTGGCCCGACGATGCGCGGTTCGAATCCGTCGTCGGTGCGCCCGGCGAGCTGATCTGGCGCGACGCCGACACCGGCGAGACGAAGACCGTGGCGATCGCCGTCGTCGAGGTCGACCCGCCCAAGCGGTTCGCTTTCCGGTGGTGCTTCACCGAGCCGGACCGGAACGGGCAGGCGCTCTTCGTCACCTTCGACCTGGTGCCCAGCGGTGCCGGGACGCTGATCCGGATGACCGAGACCGGGTTCCGCGAGCTGGGTTGGGAGGTCGCCGTCCTGGAAGAGCAGTACCGCGACCACGAGAACGGTTGGGACCACTACCTGCCCCGGCTGGGCGGGTACGTCGCGCGGCTGGTCGCGACCCCGTGAGCGCGGCGGTCGACGACGAGTTGTGGTCGGCGATCGGCGACCCGATCCGGCGTACGATGATCGATCTTCTTCTCTCCGACGGGCCGGGCACGGCCACCTCGTTGAGCAGGCGGCTGCCCGTCACCCGTCAGGCCGTCTCGAAGCACCTGGCGGTCCTCGACCGGGTTGGGCTGATCCACGCCGAACCGGCCGGTCGCGAGCGGCACTACCAGGTGGACGAAGCGCAACTCGCCCGCGCGGTCGCTCAGTTGTCGGCGGTCGGCTCCACCTGGGACGCCCGACTCCGCCGGATCAAGCGCATCGCCGAAACGATCGAACGCACCCGCACCAACGACGAAGGAGACTGAGAATGGTCGACATTCTGCACCGGGTCGGCGTCGTCGCCCCGCTCGACGACGTCTACCGAGCGGTGGCAACACCGGAGGGCCTCGCCGCCTGGTGGACCACCGACACGGTGGGCAAGAGCGAGGTCGGTGGGCATTTGGCCTTCCGGTTCGGCGATGCCGGCGGCTTCGACATGGAGGTCCTGGAGCTGAACCCCGCTGGGCGGGTGCGGTGGCGCGTCGCCGACGGCCCCGAGGAGTGGGTCGGCACCGAGGTCGACTGGCGTCTCGACCAGCGCGGCGAGTACACGATCGTCCAGTTCGCGCACCAGGGCTGGCGCGAGCCGGTCGAGTTCATGCACCACTGCAGCACCAAGTGGGCGCTGTTCCTGATGAGCCTCAAGGAGCAGGTGGAGACCGGCCACGGCCGACCGGCCCCGGACGACGTCCGGATCAGCGACTGGCACTGATCTCGGTGCCGATTGGATCGCCGGGGGATCGCCCGCCTCGCCGCGAGATCGCGATTCCCCCGGCGACCAGGCCGAGGGCGGCTATCGCCACAGCGCAGAGCAGCAGCGTCGGGCGTGCACCGATGACACCCACCAACGGGCCGCCCAGCATGGTGCCCAGGGGCACCGCCACCACGAGGACGGCGCCGTTCGCGGCGAGCACCGTCGGAAGCTGCGCTGTCGACGTACTGCGCTGGAACAGCGCCACCGAGGTGGACCGGTACGGTGCCCAGATCACGCCCGCGAGCGCGAAGGCCGGCAGCGACAGATTGACCGGTGCGCCCAGGCCGAGGGGCAGCATGGCCACCCCGAACCCGACGACGATGCCGATTGTGGTGGCGCGTAGCGGCCAGTTGCGAAGGTGGCCGGCGATCACACCGCCGACGAGCCCGCCGAGACCGAAGGCGGTGTAGTAGACGCCAAGCAGGGTCGCAGAGGCGTGCAGGTCGCCGGTGATGTGGATGGGCATCGCCACGTACACCGGTCCGAACAGGAAGAAGAACCCGAGGCTCAACACCAGCAGGCCCAGCAGGGTGGGGTCGTGGCGGATGACAGCGAAACCGGCCGTCCGCGACGCGCCGCGCTCGGCCCGGTGGACGCCGCCGGCGTCGGGAAGGGCGAAACGGTACGTGAGGGCCAGCGCGGCGAACGTGACCGCGTCGACAGCGATCACCCACACCGGGCTCACCCAGCCGATCAGAATGCCCGCCAGCGGCGGGCCGACGATGGTGGCGAATGCGGCGATGGTGGTGAGAAGAGCGTTCGCCGGCAGGTGGTGCTGTGGCGGCAGCAACTCGGCGATCAGGGTGAAGCGCCCGGCGGCACCCCACGAGTGCAGTAACGCCGAGGCGGCGAGCAGGAAGACGTACAGCCAGACGGTGAGCACGCCGGCGAGGTGCGCGAGGGGGATCGCCCCGAGCGCGCTGGCCCGCAGAATCGCGTCCCACCCGGCGAGTTGCGCGCCGCTGCGCCCGCGCAGCAGCCGACCGAAGACGACGGTCCCGGCCGCGCTTGGCAGTGTGTACGCCGCTATGGCCAGCGCGACGATCCAGTTGCCGCGCTGACCGTGCGGGGCGAGTTGGATGGCGAGCCAGGTCACCGCGACCACCGCCAGGCCGTCGCCCAACGCGGAGACGGCGAGCCCGGGTAGAACACGTCGGAGTTGAGGGTGACTGACCACCGGCCAGTACGGAGAGGAGCGCGGGAAACGGGCGGTGTCGGTTGGCATGCTGCCAGCTCACCCGGCGCGGGGTCGACGGATCAACACCTACTGCTACCAGCAGAATCAGCCGAGGGCGGAAGGTTCGAATTACCGGCGGCGGGAGATCGACTCGGGTTCCTTGAAGTTGGGGCGATGACACCCCGACTTTCCGGAACCCGAGTCGACCAAACCGCTATTGCGCGCGGTAGACGGAGATGTGCGACGGGCTGTCGGCCTGGAACGGTCGTCGGTGCCAGTCGGCGTACCGCTCGGTGAGCCGGAGGCCTGCCTGCTGCGCCATCTCGTCGATCTGGTGCGGCCAGGCGTACCGCATGGCGAACGGCTTCAGGTGCACACCATCGCTGTCGAACGTGATGGTCTGCCGGATGAACCGCTGCGCCGGCCGGTCGTACCGGTGCAGCCGGATCGTCGCGGAGTCCTCGGTGACCTCACGCACCTGCACCTGCTCGTCGGTGTCGAAATCGCGCGGGTCGGGAACGAACGTCTCGATGACGAACGCGCCGCCGGGCGACAGCACCCGGGCGACGTTGCGGAACAGGTCCGCCTGCCGCTCGGCGTCCACCAGGTTGAACAGGGTGTTGAAGACCAGGTACGCGAGCCGGAACTCACCGGCCACCGGTACGTCCGCCATGTCGGCGACGACCACCGGGATCTGATCGCCGCCGGGTTTCGCCCGCAGGTGCGCGAGCATCTCCTCGGACGCCTCGACGCCGTGTACGGCGAGGCCGCGTTCGGCCAGCGGTAGCGCGACCCGGCCGGTGCCGATCGCCAGTTCGAGAACCGGGCCGCCGTCGGCCAGGTCGGCCAGGAAGTCAACGGCGGGGGCCGGGTCGGGGTTGGTGCCTCCGTCGTCGTAGCCGGCGGCCCACAGTCGGCCGAACAGGCCGGGATCGTCGAAGACCGACATCAGCGGCCTCCGGGGTTGGGGTCAGTGGCGTCCAGCGCCAGGGGAACGGTCCTGCTCACGAAGTCTCGATTCCTCAGGTCGGATGACGGTGGGTTCGGGGGACCTCGTCGTGTTCGGCATGATGGCTGCTCCCTTCGCGCGGCTGTCGACCGAGGACACCAGAGACGCCGAGGGCCCGGCAAGGCAATTACGCCAGCCGGGCCCACGACGGGACGTGCGGTCAGGAGATGTGGTGCAGGATCACGTTGTGTACGTGGTGGCTCTTCTGCGCGCCCCGGAACTCCACCTCGTAGGTGTGCGTGCCGACGTGGATGGCGATGGCGCCGGTGGAGAAGAACGAACCACCCCACGACTTGTTGCTGACCACGCTCACGCTGGTGATCTTCGAGTACGGGATGCTGGTGATCGCGAACCGCTTTCCGACGAACGAGCGGTCCTGGATGATCACGCGGCGGTCGGTCAGCCCGATGAACCCGGTGCCGGTGCCGACGGCGTCGTAGACGGCGATGATCTGCTCGCCTTCGAGGAGGCCACTCTCGATCTGCTGGACCTGCTCTTTGCGGTCGTACGCGATGTTCGCCATGTGATCCAGGCTAGAAAATCGGTGCCACCGGGCCGGTGTGGGCGAGCACCACGAACTCGCCGTCGCCGCGGCCGACCGGCTCGCGTTGCCAGCCCCCGTAGACGCGGTTCACGAGGAAGCCCGCCCTGGTCAGGGAGGCGCGCAGCTCGGCCTCGGTGCGGAAGCGCAGGGTCGCCGAGCTGAGCAACTCCTCGCCGTCGTCGAAGTGGTAGTGGTGGGTGAAGTCGACCACTCCGTCGCGTACCCCGGTGGTTCTGGTCCACGCGCGGACCTCGCCGCCGTCCGGCAGCGTGACCAGCCGCCGCGAATCCACCGGGTTCCACCGCTCCCAGCGACGGTCCGCCGGGTCGCGGGCGTCGAACACCAGCCGGCCGCCGGGCACGAGCGCCCGGGCCAGGTCGGCGAGGGTACGTGCCCACTCCGCGTCGTCGACGAAGAACTGCGCGACGTGGCTGGTCAGCACCGCCACGTCGAACGCCCGGTCCGGCAGTAACGCCGAGGTGCCCTCGATCCAGGTCACCCGCTCGCCGCCCGGCTTCGCGCGGGCGGCGGCCAGGGACGCGCCGGCCGGGTCCACGCCGGTGACGGTGTGGCCGGCGGCGGCGAGGGCAACGGTCAGCCGGCCGGTGCCGCAGCCCAGGTCGAGCACTCGCGCGGCCGGGGTCTCGTCGACCATCGCCTGGAAGAAGTCGTCGTCCGGCCCCCATTTGCACTCGGCGTCGTACACCTGGACCAGCCGGTGGTGGCGGAACTCGGCGTGTCTCATCCCGGCGTCAGTCCTCGGTGACCGCCCGGTACGCGTCCTCGATGCGGGCGGCCAAGAGGACCTCGCCCTCGGTCAGGGGCTCGCCGCTGCCGTGCCCGACCCGAATCTGGGTGCTGTCGGCCCGGCGGCTGATCTCGGGTCGCAGATGCAGCGCATCCGCGACGACCTTGACCCGTTCAGTTAGTGCGGCGTGTTGGGTATCGTCGATCACGAGCGTCCGTCGGATCTGCTCGCCCTCGCGTGTCCAACCAGATAGCAATGTCAACGCGTCGGACAGGTAATCGTGCTTGGCCCTGCTGTTGAACAGCACGCGCATCACCGCACCCCCCAAGCGCCGTTGCCGGCTTGTGGCCAAGTCGTCGCCATCCTGTGTCTTGTCGGTGTCCCCTAGTCTCTCGCTGCTCGGAAGGGGTGTCCACGCCCACACTTCCGTGTCTTACTGGCCTAGCGGACGGCTACGGTACCCAAACCGCCGATTGATCTGGCACCCTGGACGCCCGTGCGGACCGAACGGGCGAATGGTGGCGGACAGGCCGAACGACGGGACCTGAAGGTGATCGTCGGTGCGGCGATCATCCGGGATGGGCGCGTGCTCGCCTGTGCGCGTTCCGCCCCACCTGAGGTAGCGGGCATGTGGGAGTTTCCGGGCGGAAAGGTCGAGCCGGGCGAGGCCGAGACCGACGCGTTGATCCGGGAGTGCGCCGAGGAGTTGGCCGTACGCGTCGAGATCGGTGACCGGGTCGGCCGCAACGTACGGATGGCGCACGGCCGCTCGGTGCTCAAGGTGTACGCGGCCCGCCTGCTCGGCGGCGACCAGCCGCAGGCGCTGGAGCACGAGGCGCTCCGCTGGCTGACCGCAGACGAGTTGAACGACGTCACCTGGCTCCCCGCCGACGCCCCCATCGTGGCAGCCCTCCGCCCCCTCCTCAGCTCGCGTTGATCATGAAGTTATTGCCACCGCCTGCGGCGTGTCGTGGCAATAACTTCATGATCAACGGGCCTCACGGGTGGGGAGAAGCACCCGGGAAGTGGAGCGGGGGGGGGGGGGGTGGCGAGCGCGCCCGCCGGGGTTGGGTGGGGTTTGTTGTTGGTTGTGTTTTTGGGGGGGGGGGGTGGTTGTTGGTGGGCGGGG
>NZ_JBEXHP010000004.1:0-108109 GCF_040607895.1 Micromonospora sp. NPDC005220 | reverse complement strand
CCGGCGGCGTTCGGGGCAAATAAATTAATTAACAACGGGCCACACGGGTGGGGAGAAGCACCCGGGATGTGGTGGGGGGGCCGTGGATTCAGCCACGGCCCCCGCTGTTGTTCAGGTGGTTAGTGCTTGTCGTTCTGATCCGGGTGGGCGAAGTTGAGGTGCTCCGGAGGCAGCGGGAAGGTCACGTCGTCGCCGAACGGCGACGGCGCGGCGGCCCGGTCGAAGGTGAGCTCGGTCAGCGGCAGCTTGCCCCGATCGTCGACCGCCGGCGCGGTCGGGTGGGGCACCTCCCGGTGCCAGTTCACGCCGCTCTGCGCCTGCGCCTCGGCCCGCGAGTCGTGGGAGCCACCCGCGTGCGAGTGCACCCCACCCCGGGCGGAGCCCGGCGTCGCCGAGCCCGGACGGGCGGTGGTCACGCTGGTCTGGGGCGTCTCGCCCCGACGGAAGATCTTGCTACCAAGCCACACAAGGGGATCGTACCTGCGGTCCACGACCCGTTCCTTCATGGGGATGATCCCGTTGTCAGTGATCTTGATGTGCTCGGGGCAGACCTCGGTGCAGCACTTGGTGATGTTGCAGAAGCCGAGGCCCTGTTCGGCCTGCGCGTACTCCTTGCGGTCGGTCCGGGCATCCAGCGGGTGCATGTCCAGCTCGGCCGCCCGGATGAAGTACCGCGGGCCGGAGAACGCCTGCTTGTTCTCGTCGTGGTCGCGGATCACGTGGCAGACCGTCTGGCACAGGAAGCACTCGATGCACTTGCGGAACTCTTGCGAGCGCTCGACGTCGACCTGCTGCATCCGGTAGTCACCCGGGGCCACGTCCGCCGGAGGGGCGAACGCCGGAGTCTCCCGTGCCTTCTCGTAGTTGAACGAGACGTCGGTGACCAGGTCCCGGATGACCGGGAAGGTGCGCAGCGGGGTGACCGTGACGGTCTCGTCGTCGCCGAAGGTCGACATCCGCGTCATGCAACCCAGCCGCGGCTTGCCGTTGATCTCGATCGAGCAGGAGCCGCACTTGCCGGCCTTGCAGTTCCACCGGCAGGCCAGGTCGGGCGCGTCGGTGGCCTGGAGGCGGTGGATGACGTCGAGGACGACCTCGCCCTCGTTCACCTCCACCATGTAGTCCTGGAGGTCACCGCCGGTCTCGTCGCCCCGCCAGATCCGGAACTGACGCTTCGCGCTCATCGGTTGTCCGCCTCTCCAGCGTCGGCAACGAGGGCGTCGAAGTCGGCGAGCTCCTCGTCGGTGAGGTACTTGGCCAGCTCGGCCCGGTCGAAGAGGCCGATCAGCTCCGGCCGCATCTTCGGCAGCGGCTTGCGGGTCAGCTGCACGGTGTCGCCGTCGAGCGCGCAGACCAGGTTGACCTGCCGCCATTTCGGCTCCATCGCCGGGTAGTCCTCCCGGGTGTGCCCGCCGCGCGACTCCTGCCGCTCCAGCGCCGCCTTCGCGGTGCACTCCGAGACCACCAGCATGTTGCGCAGGTCCAGGGCCAGGTGCCAGCCCGGGTTGTAGCGTCGGCCGCCGGCCGCGCTCACCTTGGCCACCCGCTCGCGCAGCTCGGCCAGTCGCACCAGCGCGTCGGCCAGCTCGCCTTCGCGCCGGATGATGCCGACCAGATCCCCCATCACCGCCTGGAGGTCCTGCTGCAGGGTGTACGGGCTCTCGCCGGTGTCCCGTTGCAGCGGAGCGAGCGCGGTCTCCACGGCGGCCTCGACCGCGTCCACGGCCACCTTCGGCCGGGCGGCCAGCCCGTCGGCGTAGCTGGCGGCGTGCCCACCCGCCCGCTTGCCGAAGACCAGCAGGTCGGACAGGGAGTTGCCACCGAGTCGGTTGGAGCCGTGCATGCCGCCGGAGACCTCACCGGCGGCGAACAGCCCGCGTACGTGGCCGTAGGCGGCGCCCGAATCCGGGTCCACCTCGACGCCGCCCATCACGTAGTGGCAGGTCGGCCCGACCTCCATCGGCTCGGCCGTGATGTCGACGTCGGCCAGCTCCTTGAACTGGTGGTACATCGAGGGCAGTCGGCGGCGGATCTCGTCGGCCGAGCGCCGGCTCGCGATGTCCAGGAAGACACCGCCGGCGGGGGATCCCCGACCGGCCTTGACCTCACTGTTGATGGCACGGGCCACCTCGTCACGGGGCAGCAGCTCCGGCGGACGCCGGTTGTTGTCCGGGTCGGTGTACCAGCGGTCCGCCTCCTCCTCGGTCTCCGCGTACTGCTTGCGGAAGACGTCGGGGACGTAGTCGAACATGAACCGCTTGCCTTCGGAGTTCTTCAGGACGCCACCGTCACCGCGCACCGACTCGGTGACCAGGATGCCCTTCACCGAGGGCGGCCAGACCATGCCGGTCGGGTGGAACTGGAGGAACTCCATGTTGATCAGCGTCGCCCCGGCGCGCAGCGCCAGCGCGTGCCCGTCCCCGGTGTACTCCCAGGAATTCGAGGTGACCTTGTAGGAGCGCCCGACGCCACCGGTGGCCAGCACCACCGCCGGCGCCTCGAAGAGGATGAACTCGCCCGACTCGCGGTAGTAGCCGAACGCGCCGGCCACCCGGTCACCGTCGAGCAGCAGCTCGGTGATGGTCGTCTCGGAGAACACCCTGATCCGGGCGTCGTACGAGCCGAACTCCCGCTGGTCCTCCTGCTGCAGCGAGACGATCTTCTGCTGGAGGGTGCGGATCAGCTCCAGGCCGGTCCGGTCGCCCACGTGCGCCAGGCGCGGGTACTCGTGGCCGCCGAAGTTACGCTGCGAGATCTTGCCGTCCTTGGTGCGGTCGAAGAGCGCCCCGTACGTCTCCAACTCCCAGATCCGCTGCGGCGACTCCTTCGCGTGCAGCTCGGCCATCCGGAAGTTGTTGAGGAACTTGCCGCCGCGCATGGTGTCGCGGAAGTGCACCTGCCAGTTGTCCCGGCTGTTCACATTGCCCATCGCGGCGGCCGCGCCGCCCTCGGCCATCACCGTGTGCGCCTTGCCGAACAGCGACTTGGAGATGATCGCGGTCTTCTTGCCGGCCAGCCGGGCCTCGATCGCCGCGCGCAGACCGGCGCCGCCGGCCCCGATGACGACGACGTCGTAGTGGTGTCGTTCGATGCGAGTGGTAGTGGTCATGTCAGGGGCCCTTTAGTTGATGAACCGCAGGTCGGAGAACCAGCCGGCCGCGAGCGCCATGATGTAGAAGTCGGCCAGCGCCAGGGTGCCGAGGGTGATCCAGGCGAGCTGCATGTGCCGGACGTTCAACGCCGAGACGAAGGTCCAGGCCCGGTAGCGCACCGGGTGCTTGGAGAAGTGCTTGAGCCGGCCGCCGATGATGTGCCGGCAGGAGTGGCAGGAGATTGTGTACGCCCAGAGCATCACCACGTTGACGAGCAGGATGATGTTGCCCAGCCCGAAGCCGAAGCCCTTCGGTGAGTGGAAGGCGAGGATCGCGTCCCAGGTGTTGATCAGCGAGATGATCGCGGCGGCGTAGAAGAAGTAGCGGTGCAGGTTCTGTCCGAGCAGCGGGAAACGGGTCTCCCCGCCGTACTCCTTGTGCCCGTCTGGAACGGCGCAGGCCGGCGGCGACAGCCAGAACGACCGGTAGTACGCCTTGCGGTAGTAGTAACAGGTGAGCCGGAACAGCAGCAGGAACGGCAGGGTCAGCGCGGCGTCCGGGATGATCCACCAGCCGGGCAGGAACCGGCCGAAGTGCGAGGCTTCCTCGACACACCGGTCGGTCACGCACGGCGAGTAGAACGGGGTCAGGTAGTGGAACTGGTCCACCCAGTACCACTTGTGCATGAAGACCCGGACCGTCGCGTACGCCACCCAGGCGCTGAGCCCGATCACGGTGATCAGCGGGGCGAACCACCATCGGTCGGTACGCAACGTCTTCGCCGCGATGGCGGCGCGCGCCCGCGCCCCCCTCGGCCTCGTTGCCGTTGAAGTCATTCGAGTCGTCTCCTCGACGGGCCCGTACGGGCGGGCTGGTCTCTCTCCGGTCGGCACGCGGACCGGCGAACCCGCACCCGCTGCCACGTCATGCGCACACCAACGACCACGCCGGATCGACCGACGCAGCTAAGTGACACACGTTACGCCGATCTCTGCGGGCCGTCCGCGCAAGGGAGTGTCCCGTGTGTCTGGCCTGCGGAAAAGCCGGCGATGCGCCGCGTCGCCGGACACGTCAGCCCGACGCGCCACCGGTGAAGTGCCAGGACGCCAGGCGTACCGAGGGCGCCGCCCACCAGGCACCGTCCACCCGGTCCGGTTGACGCACCGCCTCCGAGCCCAGCCCGAGCACCGCCCCCGGCCCCAGCGCCCGCGGGTACGACTCGGTGAACCGCAGGTCACGGACCGCCCGGACGACAGTGCCGTCCTCGATCAGCCAGACGCCGTTGCGGGTCAGCCCGGTGACGACCAGGCTCTTCGGATCGAGCACCCGGGTGTACCAGAGGTCGGTGACCAGCAGCCCTCGGCGTACGCCGGCCACCAACGCGGCGGTGTCCGCGTCGACGACCGCGCCTGCCGCCGCGCCGGTGGTGCTCCGGCCCGCCGCACTGACCGGCCCCGCCACCGCGCCGGTCAGCCGCAGGTTACGGGCCATCGGGCCCCAGGTAGTGCCACCCGCAACCGCGTGCCCGGTGGACTCCGCGCCCGCCTCGGCGGCGGTCCGGCGATCGTGCGCCACCGCCCGGGTGGTGCCCGCCTCGACCAGCGTCAACGCCCGTCGACCGGTGCCCTCCGCGTCGAACGGCACCCCGGACCCGCCGAGCGGGTCGTCCACCACTGTCACCGCCCGGTCGAACTGGGCCACGCCCGGCTCGGCGAACGACTGCCGCTCGGCGTACCGCTTGCCGTTGAAGCCGTAGAACGACAGGTTCTGCAGCAGGTCCGCCACGGCGGCCGGCTCGAACACCACCTCGTAGTGCCCCGGCGGCAGCTCCACCGGGTCGGCCGCCGCCTGCGCCTTCGCGGCCGCCCGCGCGCCCAGCTCGGCGCCGTCGAGGTCGGACAGCCGGTCGGCGCTGCGCCGGGCCACCCCGTCCGCGCCATCGCGGCGGGCGATGCCGTCCATCGCCGCCTCCACGGAGCGGCCGTACGCCGAGTGCCCGGCCGAGTTGGCGAACGCCGACGAGCGGTGCGCGGTGCGGCAGTAACCGGCGGTGCTGAGGCCCCCGGCGGCGGCCACGAACGCCCCCACCCGGTCGGCCCGCTGATCCGGCTCGGCGTGCGCGGTGGCCTCGTCGACGGGCGGCGCCTCCGGCACGGGCATGGGCGGGGCCAGCCCCGGCCAACCCGGGTCGGGTGGGCAGAGCCGCGCCGCCGCCAGGGTGCGCTCCACCAGGGCGGCCAACCCGTCGGAGGTCACCACGCTGCCGCCGCCGGCGGCCGTCCGACCGTCGACGTGCACCCGCAGTCGAACCCCGACGGTCGACTCCGAGACGTTCTGATGGATACCCGAGTTGGCGAACCGGGTCAGCGCCAGGTCCGCCCGCGTCACCACCGCCTCGGCCTGCGCGGCCGGCCCGCCAAGACGCCGAACCAGCTCCATAACCTGCCCCGCCAGCTCCAACTCCGTCTGCCCACTCACGCTGAGCCCTCTTTCGTTCGCGACTGCGGGGCTCGCAAACCCGGCTCACTCCTCGCGCTCACTGAGCCCTCTTTCGTTCGCGACTGCGGGGCTCGCAAACCCGGCTCACTCCTCGCGCTCACTGAGCCCCCTTTCGTTCGCGACTGCGGGGCTCGCAAACCCGGCTCACTCCTCGCGCTCACGCTGACACCCCCACCCGGACGTTGCGGAACCGGGCCGGCGCCGCCGGGTGGCCGGTGTGCCCGATCTGGCCGGGTTGGCCCTTGCCACAGTTGGGCGTGCCCCAGGAGACCGTCTCGCCGGAGAGCATGTCCATCGAGCGCCAGAACAGCGGGCCGATCCCGGTGTACGTGGGGTTGCGCAGCATCCGCCCCCGCCGCCCCTTCTTGATCTCCCAGCCGACCTCGCAGCCGAACTGGAAGTTGAGCCGCTTGTCGTCGATCGACCAGGACCGGTTGAGGTCCATCAACACGCCGTCGTCGGTGGCCGCGATGATCTCCTCCAGGGTGTGCGGGCCGGGTTCCAGGCCGACGTTTGTCATCCGCACCATCGGCAGCCGAGCCCACCCGTCGGCCCGTACGCTGCCGCCGTAGTCCAGGCTGGCCATCGCTGCGGAATCCCTACCGGCCAGCACACCCACCCAGCGACCGTCCCGGACCGCGTCCCGCTTGACCGCCGGGTAACCCTCGTCGTCGAAGCCGAAGCTGCCCAGCGCGCCCGGGATGGTCGGGTCGATGGTGATGTTCATCAGCTCCGAGCCGTAGCGCAGCGAGCCGAGCTGGGCCAGGTCCAGCCAGGACGTGCCGGCGAACGCCGCCTCCCAGCCGAGGATCCGGTCCAGTTCGATGGCGTGCCCGACCGACTCGTGGATCTGCAAGGCCAACTGCTCGCCGCCGAGAATCAGATCCGTCTCACCGGCCGGGCAGAGCGGCGCGGTGAGCAGCGCCCGGGACTCCTCGGCGATCTGCGCGGCGTGCGCGGCGAGATCCAGCGACTCCACCAACTCCCACCCGGTGGTGCCGTACTGCCCGCGGTAGCTGGGCCAGGAGCGGCGCTGCGTCTCGCCGTCGCCGATCGAGGTGGCCGAGATGCCGCCGCCGCACTCGCGGATCCGCTGGTCGATCCGGTGGCCCTCGCTGGAGACGAACCACTTCGCGGTGTCCCAGATCTGGTACAGGCCCTCGGCCAGGTCCGCGCCGTGCTCGGCCATCGTGCGGGTCGCGTCGACCAGCAGGTCGCCCTTGTCCGACAGGGGCACCCCGAGCGGGTCGATCTGGCAGCCGGAGGCCCAGCTCGCGGTGACCGCCTCGACCGGCACCAGGTCGACCGGAGGGCCCGGCACCCGTGCGCTCGCCATGGCGGTCCGGGTCGCACGCCGGCCGGCGTCGCGGGCGGCGGCGTCCGACAGATTGGGTACGGCGTGGAAGCCCCAACTCGCCCCGACCAACGCCCGGACTCCCAGCCCGACGCTCTCGTCCTGGGTCAACTCCTCCACGTCACCGTTGCGCGCGGTCATCGACTCGTAGCGGCGGTGCATCACCCGCGCGTCGGCGTACCGCGCCCCCGCGTCGAGGGCGGCCTGGACGGCGGCGCTGGCCGCGTCGAACTCGGTCATGGACCGACCCTAGGCCAGCCAACCGACACCCGTCAGGGGACGAGATCCTCCGGCCGGATGGTGGCCCGCACCGGTTCGGTCAGCTCCAACACCTCGCCGCGTTTTGTCGTTGCCCGCTCCACGTAGTGGCCGCCCTGCCGCTGGTAAAGGCGCATGGCACCCGTCCCCTGCTCCACCAGCAGATACCACTCAATGCCGGCTGCGGCGTAGTAGTGCATCTTGAGGACTTTGTCGGTGGACGCGTTGCTGGGCGAGATTATCTCGCAGACCAGGCGCACATCAGCTGACTCGATGTTGGGCTCGTCGAGATCGATTGCGTTGGTGACGACGAGGTCGGGAATCGGTATTCGACCTGGCCGGAGCCGGACGTTCACCGCCTCCAGCAGCTCAAGGTTGGCCGCCTCTGCGGCTGCCTCCAGGATGTTGCCAAGCTTGCGGGAGATTCGTTGGTGCCGTGGAGTGGGTCCTGGGGTCACGTGGAGGCTCCAGTCGAAGAGTTCGACGCGATCCTGCGTCTCGCCGAGGGCGAGGAACTCCTCTTCGGTCCACGGACCTTCGTGATCGAACACCGCCGCGGTCATGGGTCACCTCCACCTCGTGCCACGGGCATCCTCTGCTGGCTGCTCGCCCAATGATCGCACTTGACGTGCGATCAAAGCCATGAACGGGCGTGGATGGCGAGGTGACGGGGGTGCGGGGCCGATGCCGACTCGTTACGCTCGGGCCCGCTGACAGCTGCCGCCTTTGTAGCTTATTTTCGCCCTCGGGACTTTGCTGTAAGTTCTCTTCGTCACTGAGGGAGGCGGCCGTGGACAGCTCGGAACTCTCGCCGTCCGGGGACCCGGATGACCGCCCCGCCGCGCCGGCGCAGCGCTCCGACCAGGACGCCTACCTGCGGGTGCGTGACCTGCGGGTCCGGTTCGACACCGAGGACGGCACCGTGCGCGCGGTCGACGGGGTGTCGTTCGCCGTCGAGCGGGGCCGCACCCTCGGCATCGTCGGGGAGTCCGGCTCCGGCAAGAGCGTCACCTCGCTGGCGATCCTCGGCCTGCACGACCCGAAACGGACCACCATCACCGGGGAGATCTCCGTCGGTGGCCGGCAGGTGGTCGGTCTTCCAGACGAGGAGGTACGCCGGCTGCGCGGCCGGGACATGGCGATGATCTTCCAGGATCCACTGTCGGCGCTGCACCCGTACTACACGGTCGGCCGGCAGATCGCCGAGGCGTACCGGGTGCATCACCCGAAGGCCAACCGGCGCGAGGCCCGCCAGCGGGCGGTCGACATGTTGGACCGGGTCGGCATTCCGCAGCCGGCGCGTCGCTTCGACCAGTACCCGCACGAGTTTTCCGGCGGCATGCGCCAGCGGGCGATGATCGCGATGTCGCTGGTCAACGACCCGGCGCTGCTGATCGCCGACGAGCCGACCACCGCGCTGGACGTCACCGTGCAGGCGCAGATCCTGGACCTGCTCGCCGACCTCCAGGCCGAGTTCCACTCCGCGATCATTCTGATCACCCACGACCTCGGCGTGGTCGGCCAGGTCGCCGACGACGTGCTGGTCATGTACGGCGGGCGGGCCGTCGAGCGGGGCAGCGTCGAGCAGGTGCTCCGCTCGCCGCAGCATCCGTACACCTGGGGGTTGCTCTCCAGCGTGCCGTCGCTGCACGGCGACGCGGACGCGGACCTGGTGCCCATCCCCGGCAACCCGCCCAGCCTGATCAACCTGCCACCGGGCTGTGCGTTCCACCCACGCTGCCGGTACGCGGACCGTGCCGGCAGCCGCTCCCGCACCGAGGTCCCCGAGCTGCGCCCCGCCGGGGCAGATGGTCACCTGGTCGCCTGTCACCTCAGTGCCGAGGAGCGCGCCACGTTCTACGCCGAGGACATCGCACGAGTGGGGGTGGCTGTGTGAGGGCGAGGAACGCAGCGCAGCGGAGTACCGCAGTCCCGAACGGAGGACTGTGGAGATGACCGACGAACCACTGCTGCGGGTACGCGGCCTGAGCAAGCACTTCCCGGTACGCCAGGGGCTGCGCGCCACCGGTCTGGTGCGGGCGGTGGACGGGCTTGACTTCGACGTGCGCCCCGGCGAGACGCTCGGCCTGGTGGGGGAGTCAGGCTGCGGCAAGACCACCACCGGCCGGATGCTGGTGCGGCTGTTGGAGCCGACCAGCGGCAGCATCGAGTTCGACGGGCGGGACATCACCCACGCCGGCCGCCGCGAACTGCGCCCGCTGCGTCAGGAACTTCAGATCATCTTCCAGGACCCGTACGCCTCGCTGAACCCGCGGCACACCGTGGGCCGGATCGTGGCGATGCCGCTGCAGGTCAACGGGATCAAGCCGCCGGGCGGGATCAAGGCGCGGGTGCAGGAGCTGTTGGAGCTGGTCGGGCTGAACCCGGAGCACTACAACCGGTACCCGCACGAGTTCTCCGGCGGGCAGCGCCAGCGCATCGGTATCGCCCGCGCGCTGGCCCTGCGGCCGAAGCTGATCGTCGCGGACGAGCCGGTGAGCGCCCTGGACGTCTCGATCCAGGCGCAGGTCGTCAACCTGCTGCGGGACCTGCAACGGGAGCTCGGCCTGGCCTTCGTGTTCATCGCGCACGACCTGGCCGTGGTCCGGCACTTCTGCCAGCGGGTCGCGGTGATGTACCTGGGCCGGATCGTGGAGATCGGCGACCGGGCCGACATCTACGAGCGCCCGCAGCATCCGTACACCCGGGCGTTGCTCTCCGCGATCCCGGACGTCACCCAGCTCGGCCCGGCGGGTCGGATCCGGCTGACCGGTGACGTGCCCACCCCGCTGGACCCACCGTCGGGCTGCCGGTTCCGCACCCGCTGCTGGAAGGCGCAGGACATCTGCGCCACCGAGGAGCCCGCGCTGGTCCCGCGCGACGGCGGCAGCCAGGCCACCGCTTGTCACTTCCCCGGAGGGGAATCGGCCAGCACGAGCCCCGGAGGGGGAACAGCCGGCACGAGCCCAGAGAGTGGGGCGCCCGTCGGGGCGACCGACGCGGTCGTCGAGGAGGTGTCGTCGTGAGTCTCTCCCCGGTGGAGGGTGTGGCGCTGGCCGAGATCGAGTCCGGCACCGACCCGGGTGAGCCGGCCGCGAAGGGCGTTGTCGGACGCTCGCCCGGTCAGCTCGCCTGGCTGCGGTTGCGCCGCGACCGGACGGCGGTGGTCAGCGGCGTACTCCTGGTCTTCTTCATGCTGTTGGGGTTGGCCGCCCCGCTGATCGAGATGGTCTACGGGATCGGCCCGCGGGAGCAGTTCCAGAGCCTGCTGGACGGCTTCGGCATGCCGCTGGGTTACGCCGGTGGGGTCGGCGGCGGGCACTGGTTCGGGCTGGAGCCGGGGCTGGGTCGGGACATCTTCATCCGGCTGATCTACGGGCTGCGGACCTCGCTCTTCATCGCGTTCGCGGCGGCCCTGATCACCGCGACGATCGGGGTGGTGCTCGGCGCGCTCGCCGGCTACCTCGGCGGCTGGCTCGACGCGGTGATCAACTGGATCACCGACCTGACCCTGGCGATGCCCTTCCTGATCATCGCACTGGCGCTCATGCCCACCGTCACGCTGCGCTTCTACGGTGAGCGGGGGCAGGTGTCGTCCGCGTTCGGGGTGGGTGTGCTGATCGCCGTCTTCGCCATCTTCGGCTGGACCAGCACGGCCCGCCTGGTGCGCGGGCAGGTGATCGCACTGCGCGAACGGGAGTTCGTGGAGGCCGCCAAGGCCAGCGGCGCCGGGCTGGGGCACATCATCTTCCGGCAGCTCCTGCCGAACATCTGGGCACCGATCCTGGTGTCGTTCTCCCTGGCGGTGCCGCAGTTCATCACCAGCGAGGCGGCGCTGTCGTTCATCGGCGTCGGCCTCAGCGACGAGACGCCGAGCTTCGGCCGGATGATCTACCGCAGTCTGGACTTCCTCCAGACCGACCCGGCGTACGTGTTCTTCCCGGGCATCACGATCTTCGCGCTGGTGTTCGCCTTCAACCTCTTCGGCGACGCGTTGCGGGACGCGCTCGACCCGAAGTCGTCCCGGTAGGGGTGGACCCATGTCACGGTTCCTGATCAAGCGGCTGTTCTCCGCCACGCTGACCCTGTTCGCGGTGAGCGTGTTGACCTTCCTGATGTTCTTCGCCCTGCCGCGTGACCCGGTCAGCAGCATCTGCTCGAAGAACTGCAACCCGGAGCGGCTGGAGCGGGTCCGCGACGACCTGGGCCTGAACGACCCGCTGATCAGCCAGTACGCCGGTTACATGAAGGGCATCGTCACCGGACGGGACCTGGGCAGCGCCCAGGGCGGCAGGTGCGACGCGCCCTGCCTGGGCTGGTCGTACGTCACCAACGAGGCCGTCTCGGACACCATCGCCCGGGTGTTGCCGGTGACGCTGAGCATCGTGATCCCGGCGGCCATCCTCTGGTTGCTGCTCGGCGTGGGGCTCGGCATGGTGTCCGCGCTGCGTCGGGGCACCTGGCTGGACCGGCTGGCGATCGGCTTCTCGCTGACCGGCGCGTCGTTGCAGCTCTACTTCGTCGGTGCGGTGCTGCTGCTGGTGTTCGTCTACAACCTGCGGTGGCTGCCGGTGCCCAGCTACACCCTCCTCTTCGACAACCCGGCGAAGTGGGCCAGCGGGCTGGTGCTCGCCTGGGTGGCGCTGGCCTTCCTCTTCTCGGCCATCTACGCCCGGCTGTCCCGGGCGCAGATGTTGGAGACGCTGTCCGAGGACTTCGTCCGGACCGCGCGGGCCAAGGGCCTGGCCAAACCCATTGTGTACGGGCGACACGCGCTGCGCGCGGCGATCACTCCGGTGGTGACGATCGCCGGGCTGGACGTGGGTGGGGCGCTGGGCGGGACGGTGATCACCGAGACGACGTTCGGCATCCAGGGGTTGGGGCGTACCGCGGTGGACGCGGTGCGCTCGGGTGACCTGCCCACCATCATGGCCACCGTGCTGATCGCGGCCGTCTTCGTGGTGCTGGCGAACGTGCTGGTGGACCTGCTCTACGCGGCCATCGACCCCCGGGTGCGGCTGCGCTGAGCCGTTCGCCGTCCCGCGCGTGGCTGCTGGCGGAATTTATCGACAACTGTTACACAACTCGTAGGTTTTCTTCCTTACGATCCTCGGGACGTCGGCGGTTCTCGCCCCGACGAAACCGCACGGCACATGGGTGAAGGGGGTACTTCATGAGACCACGCGTGGTGGCTGCCGCAGGCGGCGCGATCGCTCTGGTGGTGGCATTGGGTGCGTGCTCGAAGAACACGGGCGAGGGCACCACGGTGAACACCGAGCGGCAGCAGACCGGGGTCATCGCGACCGACCCCAAGGACTCGCAGGGTCCGGCGGCCGAGGTGAGCGGGGCGCAGAAGGGCGGCACCTTCACCGTCATCCGGGAGTCGCCGATCTCCCACCTCGACCCGCAGCGGACGTACTCGTTCGCCGGTCTGATGGCCAACCCCCTCTGGTCCCGCTACCTGACCACCTGGAAGGACGACGGCAAGGGCGGCCTGGTCCTCGTCGGCGACCTGGCCGAGACGCCGGGCAAGAACGTCAACAACGACTGCAAGGTCTGGGAATTCACCATCAAGGACGGGGTGAAGTTCGAGGACGGCCGGCCGATCACCTCCAAGGAGATCGCGTACGGCATCGCCCGGTCCTTCGACCCGGACCTCTCCGGTGGCCCGACCTACCTCCAGGAGTGGCTGGCCGACACCCCGCAGTTCGACACCAAGTGGGACTTCAAGAAGAACAAGACGTCGCTGCCGCCGGGCCTGAGCACGCCGGACGCCAAGACGCTGCGCTTCGAGTTCGCCAAACCCCGCTGTGACCTGCCGTTCGCCGTCTCGCTGCCGACCACCGCGCCGCTGCCCGCCGACAAGGACACCGGCATCGACGTGGACAAGCAGCCGTTCTCGTCCGGCCCGTACAAGGTCGCCAAGAACCAGGTCGGCGTGCAGATCACCCTGGACCGCAACCCCAACTGGGACCCGAACACCGACCCGGTCCGGCACCAGTACCCGGACCAGTTCGTGTGGACCTTCGGCCCGACCGCGGACGCCGCCAACAACCGGGTGATCGCCGACAACGGCGCCGACCAGAGCGCCCTCGCCTTCAACACCGTGCCCGCCTCGCTGGTCGCCAAGGTCGCCGGGGACGCCGCGCTCAAGTCGCGGACGATCCTCTCCCCGACCCCGAGCGCCAACCAGCTCGTCATCAACAACCAGCGGGTCACCGACCTGAAGGTCCGTCAGGCGCTCAACTACGCCATCGACCGCGAGGGCATGATCAAGGCGCTCGGTGGTCAGACCGTCGCCGCGCCGCTGACCACGCTGATGCCGCCGGCCACCATCGGTTACAAGGCGTACGAGGCCTACCCGGCTGGCCCCAACGGCAACGTCGACAAGGCCAAGGAGCTGCTCGGCGGCAAGACGCCGGAGTTGGTCCTCGGTGTCGCCGACAACTCCACCGAGCAGCAGCAGGGCGCTCAGCTCAAGGCCAACCTGGAGCGCGCCGGCTTCAAGATCACGCTGCGGAACATCTCGGACGACGCGAAGCTCGACGAGATCAAGAAGAAGGACAACCCCTGGGACCTGTACATCGGTAACTGGGCGGCGGACTGGCCGAGCGGGGCCTCGATCCTGCCGGTGCTCTACGACGGTCGCACCATCAAGGCCGAGGGCAACAGCAACCAGTCCTACTTCAACGACCCGACGATCAATGCCGAGATGGACCGGATCTCGGCGCTGCCCGCCGCCGAGCAGGGCCCCGAGTGGGCCAAGCTCGACGAGCGGATCATGAAGGAGCACGCGCCCGTGGTGCCGCTCTACGTCGACGTGGCCTACAACGTGCACGGGTCCAAGGCGGGCGGGATCTTCATCTCCAGCGTCTTCGGCTACCCGTCGTTCGTGAACGCGCACGTCATGCCGTAAGGCACACCGCAGACCAGAAGGGTCCCCTCTCGACAACGCCGTCGGGAGGGGACCCTTCTGTTCCTGGCGATCGGCTGCGACCTGCGGTTTGTAACCTTGCGGGTACGTACCCGAACGGTTACATTGACGTCATGGACGCCGTGTTGCACGCGCTGGCAGACGAGAGCCGGCGCACGGTTCTCGATATCCTCCGCGATCATCCGGCGAGTGCGGGAGAGCTGGCCGAGGCTCTCCCGATCGCTCGCCCGGGCGTGTCCCGGCATCTCCGCGTGCTGCGGGAAGCCGGGCTGGTCGACGTACGCCAGGACGCGCAACGCCGGATCTACACACTCCGCCCGGAGGCGCTCGTCGAGGTCGACGAGTGGCTTGGGGAGTACCGCCGGCTCTGGGAGAACAGGCTCGACGCTCTTCATACCGAGATCGCACGAGGAAAGAAGGCGCGACGATGACCACGACCGCCACGATGCGAACGCTCGACGAGACCCGCGGAGCAGTCCGGGTCGAGTCCCTTTACGACACGGACATCGGCGACCTCTGGCAGTCGTGCACGACGCCGGAGCGGCTGGCCCGCTGGATGGCCCGGGTCGACGGCGACCTGCGGGTCGGCGGCACGATCCAGGCCGTCTTCACGAGCAGCTGGACCGGTCCGGCACGCATCGAGGTGTGCGATGCGCCCCACCACCTGCTGCTGACGACGAAGCCGGGTACGGACGACGAGGGGCAGATCGAGGCGTGGTTGACCAAGGAGGGCTCCAAGACCCGGCTGGTGGTCGAGGAGCGCGGCCTGCCGATCAGGAATCTCCCGTTCCACGCCTCCGGGTGGCGGGTCCACTTAGAGGATCTCGGTCGGTCGCTGGAGATCGACGGCCCGGTCCATCCGGAGGGCTGGAACTCCGATGCCGGAGCGCCCGGCTGGAAGCAACGCTGGGAAGAGCTCACGCCGGCGTACCAGCAGATGGGAATCAGCTGATGTCGGACCAGATCAGGCTCAGCCTGACGACGGTCAATGCGCCCGACGCGATCGCGCTCGCACGGTTCTACGCCGAGATCACCGGCGGGGTCGCGAAGGGTGACGAGTGCTGGGCGCTCGTCGAGGGGCCGAACGGTGACATCGGGTTCCAGCAGATCGACGACTACCGGCCACCTACCTGGCCGGATGGCGAGGTGGGGATGCAGATGCACCTCGAGTTCTTCGTCGACGACCTGGAGGCGACCGGAGCGCGTGTGCTGGCGGCCGGCGCTACCCGATTCGCGCATCAGCCCAACGCGGACCACTGCTTCGTGTACGCCGACCCGGCCGGGCATCCGTTCTGCCTGTCCACGTGGGGGGTCCCGAGAGTCGGTGACTGATTCAGCTCGTTCGGGCATCTGTTCCGGCGCGACCAACCACGGGGGTTGAATGATGGACTGGTATCCGCCCATCGAGCCGTACGACTCCGGGATGCTCAGCGTCGGCCACGGTAACGAGGTCTACTGGGAGCTGTGCGGAAATCCGGGTGGCAAACCCGCGGTGTTCCTGCACGGTGGCCCCGGCGGTGGCCTGCTCCCGGACAATCGGCGGTACTTCGACCCGTCCGGCTATCAGGTCGTGCTGTTCGACCAGCGAAACTGCGGGCGCAGCCGGCCCTCCGCGGGCGACCCGAAGACGTCACTGGAACGCAACACCACCCCGCATCTGGTGGCGGACATCGAGCGGCTACGCGAGCACTTGAGGATCGAGCGTTGGCTCGTCTTTGGCGGCAGTTGGGGCAGCACCCTCGGCCTGGCCTACGCGCATGCCCATCCCGAGCGGGTCACCGAACTCGTGCTTCGTGGCGTGTGGTTGGTTCGCAGGTCAGACGAGGCCTGGGCGTTCACCTCGGCTGGCGCGGCGCACCTGTTCCCCGCTGAGTGGGCGGCATTTCGTGCTGCGATCCCCGTCACCGAACAGGACGACCTTGTCGGCGCCTATGGCCGCCGCATCAACGACCCCGACCCCGCGGTCCACGGCCCGGCGGCCCGCGCCTGGATGAACTGGGAACTCTCGGCCAACACCCTGCTGCCGATGACGCCACCCGACATCGACGACACCAGCCTGCTGGCGTTCGCCCGCATCACACACCACTACATCAGCAACGGCGGCTTCCTCCCGCCGGAAGGTCTCCTGGCGGGCGTCGACCGCATTCGACACATCCCGACGGTCATCGTGAACGGCCGTTACGACATCAAGACGCCGCCGAACCAAGCCTGGGACCTGCATCGGGTCTGGCCTGAGGCGACGTTTCACATCGTGGAGGGTGTGGGCCACAGCGGCTCCGAACCTGGCACCCGCGGCCTGCTCATCGAAGCCACCACCCAGTTCCTCGCCCGCCAGGCGAACGATCGCGGGTGACGCGAACAGGAGATCTTGGACAGTTTCCGTCCGCTGCTGACGGAAACTGTCCAAGATTCACGGCCCGGCGTCACCGGGACCTCCTTCGCGGGTGTCGCCTCGGCGGGTGCAGAGCAAAGGGTGCTTACCGCAGGTGGGTACGCAGGAAATCCAGCTCCAGGGGGAGCAGCCGCTCGGCGGTGCCGTTGGCGGCCATGTGCGTGGCCCCGGTCAGCGGCAGCACGGCGTGCGGCCGGCCAGCGCTCAGCAGAGCCGCCGACAGCCGCAGCGTGTGCGCGGCCACCACGTTGTCGTCGGCCAGCCCGTGCACCAGCAGCAACGGGCGGGCCTGGTCGGGGCCGGTGACCGGCTCGGCAGCCAACTCGACGAGCGAGTGGTGCGCGTAGATGTCCAGGCCGTCTTCCGGCAAACCCAGATAACGCTCGGTGTACGCGGTGTCGTACAGCGCCCAGTCGGTCACCGGGGCGCCCGCGATCCCGCACTTGAACAGCTCCGGGTGGCGCAGCACCGCCAACCCGGCCAGCCACCCGCCGAACGACCAACCGCGCACCCCAACCCGGCCCAGATCCAGATCGGGGTGCTTGCCGGCGAGCGCGGTGAGGGCGTCGATCTGGTCGGCCAGGATCACGTCGGCGACCCGTCGGTGGATCGCCTTCTCGAACGACGGCGCCACGCCCGGCGTACCCCGGTTGTCGATGGTGACCACCGCGAACCCGGCGTCGGCCCACCACTGCCGTTCCAACCACGCGGCCCGCGCCGCCACGACCTCCTGGTGCCCCGGGCCGCCGTAGATGTCCAGCAGCACCGGCAGCCGCCGGCCGGTCACGTGGTTGTCCGGGTAGAGCACCGCCGCCGGCAGCCGCCGATCGGTCACCCGTTCCAGCAGCGGCAGCGGAGAATACGGCGGGGTGGCGGCGAACGAGCGCAGCTCGGCGATCTCCTCGTTGCCGCGGCGGACCGTCCAGCGCACCCCGGCATGATCCAGCGACGCGAAGCCGACCGCCTGCACGTCCCCACCCACCGCGGCGGTGTACCAGCCGGAGTCGGTGGTGAGCCGGCGCGCGTCCACCCCACCGCCGATGGTGGTGCGGACCCGGAACAGGTGCCGCTCGCTCGGCTCGCCGTCGCTCGCCTCCACCAGCAGGTCGGCCGGGCCGGCGGTGGCCGGCAGCCGACCCACCACCCGCCGCACGTACAGCGACGGCGGGGTGAGCAGGGTGCCGTCCGCGAACAGGCAGCGGGCGTCGTACCCGTCGTGAGCCAGCTCCCCACCGACCAGCACCCGGCCGTCCGGCAGGTGGGCGGGGGTGCCGGCGATCGGCTCGACCCAGCGCGGGTCGGCCAGCTCGGCGTGCACCTGCGTCTCACCCGTGCGAGGGTCCACCGCCAACACCAGCCCGTGCTGCTGCGAGCGGCGCAGCACCGTGATCAACGGGCTGCCCTCGCCCCAGCTGACCCCGGTCAGGTACGGGTAGGTCTCCCGGTCCCAGTGCACGTCGACCCAGCCGTCGTCCAGGTCCAGCAGGTGCAGGCTGACCTCCGCGTTCGGCCCACCGGCCCGGGGGTACGCGACGGCCGTCGGCGGGCTGGCCGGCTGCGCCGGATCGTGCAGGTGCCACCGCTCCAGGCGGGACTCGTCGACCCGGGCGGCGAGCACCGAACGGCCGTCCGGCGCCCACCAGTACCCTCGGTACCGGCCGAACTCCTCGGCCGCGATGTGCTCGGCCAACCCCCAGCTCACCCCGGCGTCCTCGCCGGCCAGCAGGGTGTCGGTGCCGTCGGGGTCGATCACCCGCAGCTCACCCCGGCGCACCCCCTCGGCCGCGTCCGTCACGTACGCCAGCCGCTGCCCGCTCGGGTCCGGGCGTGGATCCAGCACCGGGCCGACGGCCGCCACCTCCACCACGTCCCCGTGCACCAGATCGGCCCGGAACAACCGCCCGGCCAGCGCGAACACCGCAACCCGACCGGCCGCGTCCAACGCGTACGAGCCGATGCCGGCGGCGCTGAGCCGCAGCCGCTCGCGCAGCGCGCGTTCGCCGGGGGAGAGGGAGCGGACGTTCCCGCCCTCGCCCAGCAGGGTCGCCGGATCGGCGACCAGCCGCTCCTCGCCGGTGCCCACGTCCAGCAGCCACAGCGCGTCCGCCGGATCCTCAGGGCCGGCGGAGCGCAGGAAGATCACCCGGGAGCCGTCCTCAGCCACCGAGACAGCGCGTGGCGCGCCGTGGCTGAACCGGTGGGTGCGGGCGGCCAGCTCCGGAAAGTCCACACGCCAAATCGTAGAGCCGGAGCGGAGGTGATGTGGCCGACCTGCGCGGACGCGTCAGCCTCGGCCGGACCGGCCCGCCAGTTAGAGTGACCGTCGTGACGATGCTGCCCGACCGCCGCCTGCTGCTGGTCCACGCACACCCCGACGACGAGTCGATCGGCACCGGCTCGACGATGGCCCACTACGCCGCCGACGGCGCGCACGTCACGCTGGTGACCTGCACGCTCGGCGAGGAGGGCGAGATCCACGTGCCCGCGCTGGCCCAGCTCGCCGCCGCCGAGGCCGACCAGCTCGGCGGGTACCGCGTCGCCGAGCTGGCCGCCGCGTGCGCCGCGCTCGGCGTCGACGACCACCGCTTCCTCGGCGGCGCCGGCCGCTACCGCGACTCCGGGATGATGGGGCTCGCGACCAACGAGCACCCCCGGGCCTTCTGGCAGGCCGACCTCGACGAGGCCGCCGGGCACCTCGTGGAGATCATGCGAGAGGTACGCCCGCAGGTGCTCGTCACGTACGACCCAAACGGTTTCTACGGCCACCCCGACCACATCCAGGCGCACCGGGTGGCCATGCGCGCCGTCGAGCTGGCCGCCGCCGAGGGCTGCGCCCCGGCCAAGGTCTACTGGACGGCCATGCCGCTGAGCGTCCTGGAGGCCGGCATGACGCACTTCGCCGAGTCCTCCGACAACCCGTTCGGCGGCATCGAGGACATCGCCGACCTGCCCTTCGGCACCCCGGACGCGCAGATCGCCGCCCGGATCGACGGCACCGACCGCCACCAGGCCAAGGAGGCCGCGATGCGGGCGCACGCCACCCAGATCCCGGCCAACTCCTGGCTCTACTCGATTGCCGGCAACTTCGGCGGCGAGTTCATGGGCGTGGAGTTCTTCACCCTCGCGGTCGGCGAGAAGGGCCCGGGCAACGGGCCGTACGGCTGGGAGGACGACCTCTTCGGCGGCCTGCCCGCGGAGAGCGCCCCGGACCGGTCCCCGGTCGCGGCGGCGGGTCTCCGGTGACAGTGCCGGTCGCACCGATGACGGTCGTGCAGGACCCGCAAGCCCCGCCCCCGGCGGGGCCACCGCCGCGGTTGGTGGACCTGGGCCTGCGGCTGGTCGGTGCGATCGTCGTGGTCGTCGCCGGGGTGGTGACCGGGGTGCTGGAGCTGCTGCTCGCCACGGTCCGCGTCGGTGGGCAGTTGATCGGCGTGTCGGTACTCCTCGCCATCGGCGCCAACATCGTGCTGAGCTGGTTCGCGTACGAGGCGGTCGGCCGTCGCTGGGCGGTGGCGCTGCCGGCGGTGCCGTGGTTCGCGCTGATGGCGGTCGCCGCCATCCGGACCAGCGAGGGCGACCTGTTGCTGGCCGGCGACAACTGGGTCGGGCTGGCCATGATCGTGGCCGGCGCGATGACCTTCGCGGTGATGGGCTTCCGGCAGATCCTCGCCCCGCAGCCGCCCATGCTCGGCGGCTGATGCCGGGTTGCTGCCGGGTGATGACGTCTCCCAGGTAAGGGTGGTAGATATTCCTGCCAGGGATGCGAACCCCGCGACGGGGCGTACGGCAGGAGGGTCCGGCGATGGACAAGCGGTGGCGTGACCTCGGGGTGCTCGTAGCAGCGCTGTTCGCGGTCAACGTGGTCGCCCGACTGGTCACCCGGTTCGGCTTCGACACTGACGACACCGCGGCCGACCGGGTGTCGCTGGTGATGTTCACGGTGATCGGGCTGCTCCTCGCCGTGGTCGCCTTCCGTTGGGGCCGTCGCCGACCGCTGGCGGACTGGGCGGCCGACATGGCCCTGGTGGTGCCGGTGGCGATGCTGCTGACCGTGCTGGTCGGGCCGCTGCTGGTCGGTCACAACCCGTTCGCCGGCGGCGCGGCGACGTTCTTCGCCCAGATCTGGCTGTACCTGCTCGCCACCGGCGCCGGGCTGCTGATCGGCTACCTGGTGCTCACCGCGCTCGGGCGGGACTACCGCTCTCAGCAGCTCAAGCGGTACGCCGAGGTCAGGGCCGCCAAGCCGCGCCGGGTCGTCCGCCGCTGACCACCGGCCCAGCCCGACCCGCGCCAGGCTTGGCCCGACCGGCCGTACGTCCGGCCGGCCTGACTCGCGCCCCCGCGGCTTGATCGACTCGGCTTCCTTGAAGTCGGGGTGTCCTGGGCACCGGGATGCCGCGAGTTCCTGAAAGTCGAGTGGATCAGCGTTCCGGCGCGACCCGGGTCAGGTAGGTGTGGTGGGTGACGAAGCCGAGCCGCTGGTAGAGCGCGACTGCCGCTTCGTTCCGCTGCTCGACCTGGAGGAACGCGTGCGTCACGCCGCCGGACACGCCCCAGGCGGCCAGTTCGTTGATCACACGGCGGGCCAGTCCCTGCCGGCGGGCCACCGGCAGCACCTCGATCAGACTCAGGCCCAGCCAGCGCCCCTGGCCGGTCACCGTGCCGCGGCCGACCGCCACCAGGGCGCCATCGGCGTACACGTGGGCGAAGCGGACCTGGTCCACGGCGGTGAGGACGTGCCGGGCGGCCTCCGGCAGACCGCCCTTGCGGCCGGCGGCGATGGCCAGCCACTCGTCGCTCGGCGCGGTGGCCAGCTCGACGACCGCACTGCTCCCGCCGGCCGGTGCACCGGCGGCGTCGTCCAGGGCGCCGGCCGACGCGAGCCGGGGGAGCGGCGCGGTCTGCACCAGCGTCGGCGGGCGAGCGCCCCAGCCGCGGGCGTCCAGTTCTGCGCCGACCGGCGCGGCGAGGGGCAACGGCGTGTTGATCAACGCCGGTTGGCCCCGCTCGGCGTACCAGCGCTCCACCGCGTCGACCGCGGCGGCCAGTGGCCGGTCCGGGTCGCCGATCGGCAGTGCCGAGTTGGCGCGCCCGGTCCAGCCCTCGGCCGACCGGAGCAGCCAGTCACCGAGCCGGCCCCGGGTCGGTGCCGGCCACGCCTCGTCGGCGGCCCGCTCCAGCGCCACGACGGCGGCGGCGGTCGGCCGACGGGTCGGCGGTACCCGCTTGGCGCGGTGGACCTGCGCCACCGGCACCCGGAGCTGTCCCTGCGCGGTGGCCAGCGTGAGATGAGTCTCGCTCAGCTCAACCAGCTCGCCGAGGGCATCGGAGAATTGTGGGCGGCCCTCGCGAATCCCCACAATCCGGCGGACCACGATTCGGTGTCCCACATCCTGCTGTCGGAGCACGATCGACCCCCTCCCCGGCGAGATACTAGGCTCTTACCGTCGCGGGAGATCGCGGCGAGTCTTGCGGAGGAGAAGACCGGTGACCTACATCATCGCCGAGCCGTGCGTAGATGTGCTCGACAAGGCATGCATCGAGGAATGCCCGGTCGACTGCATTTACGAGGGCAACCGGATGCTCTACATCCACCCCGACGAGTGCGTCGACTGTGGTGCCTGTGAGCCCGTCTGCCCTGTGGAGGCGATCTTCTACGAGGACGACGTCCCGGAGCAGTGGAAGGACTACACCGCCGCGAACTACGAGTTCTTCGAGGACCTGGGCTCGCCCGGTGGTGCCTCGAAGGTCGGCAAGGTGGAGAAGGACGCCACCTTCGTCGCCGCGCAGCCGCCGCGCGGCGAGGGCCACTGAACCGGCCCGCGCCGGTCTCGTCGCGGCTGCCCGAGTTCACCTGGGACACCCTGGACGCCGCGGCCACGCTGGCCGCGGCGCATCCGGAGGGCCTGATCAACCTCTCCATGGGTACGCCGGTCGATCCGGTGCCCGAGGTGATCCGCCGGGCGTTGGCTGACGCGTCCGACGCTCCCGGTTACCCGCTGACCGCCGGCACCCCGGCGTTGCGGGCCGCGATCGCGGCGTGGGTGTCCCGCGCCTGTGGCGCCGGCGTCGACGGTCTCGGTGTGCTGCCCACCATCGGCTCGAAGGAGTTGGTGGCCTGGCTGCCCACCCTGCTCGGCATCGGCCCGGGGGACGTGGTGGTGGTGCCGTCGATCGCGTACCCCACCTACGAGGACGGTGCCCGGCTGGCCGGGGCGACAGTCGTCCGCACCGACTCGCTCACGTCGGTCGGGCCGACCTCCCGGGTCCGGTTGGTCTGGGTCAACTCGCCCGGCAATCCGACCGGCCGGGTGTTGCCCGCGGCGCATCTGCGCAAGGTGGTCGACTGGGCCCGGGAACGGGGCGCGGTGGTCGCGAGCGATGAGTGCTACCTGCCGCTGGGCTGGTCGGCCGAGCCGGTTTCGGTGCTGTCTCCGCAGGTCAGCGGGGGCAGCTACGCCGGGGTGCTCGCCCTGCACTCGCTCTCCAAGCGGTCCAACCTCGCCGGCTACCGGGCCGGCTTCGTGGCCGGCGACCCGGCGCTCGTCGCCGAGCTGCTCAAGGTCCGCAAGCACGCGGGCATGATCGTGCCCGCGCCGGTGCAGGCGGCCATGGTGGCCGCGCTGGAGGACGAGCGACACGCCGAGGAGCAGCGGGAGCGTTACCGCGCCCGGCGGGAGGTGCTCACCGCGGCGTTCACCGGTGCCGGGTTCACCGTCGAGCACTCCGAGGCGGGCCTCTATCTTTGGCTGACCAGGGGTGAGGACTGTTGGCAGACGGTCGACTGGCTGGCTCGTCGCGGCATCCTGGTCGCCGCCGGCGTCTTCTACGGCCCCACGGCCGGGCAGTATGTCCGGGTCGCGCTGACCGAGTCCGACGAGCACGTCGCGGCGGTAGCCGGCCGGCTCCGGGCCTGACCCCGGGCGGCCGGCGATGACCGACGGCATGACCGGGCGGTACGCCAGGGTGCGCGCCGCCGTGATCGGCACCGGGCTGATCGGCGGCTCGGTGCTGCTGCGCCTGGCCGACGCCGGCCTGGACGTTGTCGGATGGGATCCGGACCCGGCCACCCGGGAGCGCGCCCAGCGGCGGGGTGTGCTCGCCCCGGCCACGATCGAGCAGGCCGTGGCCGATCGGGACGTGGTCTTCCTCTGCGGCCCGCTGCCCACTCTGCCGCACACCCTGGCCCGGGTCGCCGAGCTGACCGGGCCCGGCTGCGTGCTGACCGATGTCGGCAGCACCAAGGTGGAGGTGACCGAGACGGCCGATCGGCTCGGCCTCAGCGATCGGTTCGTCCCCGGGCATCCGATGGCCGGCGCGGAGTCCGCCGGTCTGACCGCCGCCACGCCGACCCTGCTGGCCGGTGCGGCCTGGGTGCTCTGCCCGGCTCCCGGTGCCGCGATGGCGGCCTTCCGTTGGCTGACCGGGCTGCTGGTGGAGTTGTTCGGCGCCCGGGTCGTGCCGATGTCCGCGCCGGCACACGACTCGGTGGCCGCGCTCGCCTCGCACGTGCCGCACCTGCTGGCGGGTGCGCTGGCCGGGGCGACGCAGCGGGCGCCGCTGCGGGACGCGGTGCTGGCGCTGGCCGCGGGCAGCTTCTCCGACGGTACGCGGGTCGCCGGCACTCCGGCGGAACGGACCGCGAACATGCTGCTCGGCAACCGGGACCGGGTACTGCACGAGTTGGCCGAGGTCCGCGCGTTCCTGGACGGGCTGGCGGCCGCCCTGCGGGCCGACGACGCCGAGACGCTCATCGCCCGTTACACGGAGGCCAGGGCGGCCCGGTCGGCGCTGCTGGACCGGCGGTTCACCGGCCAGTCCAGGCGGTTCGCGGTCGACGGCGACCAGGACGCCGAGCTGGCCTGGCTGCGCGGGTTGGGCGGCGCCGGTGGGCACCTGACGGGGTGTCAGGTCGACCCGGACGCGGTTTCCTACGCCGCGTGGCTTCCGGTGGCTGGCTAGGCTGAGGGGTATGGCGGTGGACAGTCCGGTGGTGCAGGTGCGCGGCGAGGCGTACCGGGAGGTGCCGCCCGAGCTGGCCCGGTTCGCGGTCACCGCGAGCGCCCGCGACCGGGACCGGGAGGCGACGCTGACCCGGTTGGCCGAGCGGGCTGCGGCGGTCCGGGTGCTGTTGGACGGCTCCGGGCCGGCGGTGGCGCGGCGGGAGACCGGCGACCTGCGGGTGCGGCCGGAGACCCGGCGCTCGGGTGAGCGGGTGGTCGCCTGGCACGGCAGTGTCACCACCACCGTCACGGTCACCGACTTCACCGCTCTGGGCGAGTTGATGCTCCGGCTCGCCGACCAGGACCAGGTCGAGGTGGCCGGCCCGTGGTGGGAGCTTCGTCCGGACAGCCCGGCCCATCGTGCGGCCCGGCATGCCGCGATCAGCGACGCGCTGCTGCGGGCCCGGGAGTACGCGGAGGCACTGGGCGCCCGGGTCACCTCGTTGATCGAGTTGGCCGATGCGGGCCCCGCCGACCGGCCGATGTTCGCCCGTGCGGCCTTCGCCGGGGGCGGCGACGTGGGCGGTGGTCCGCCGGAGCTTGAGCTGGACCCGCAGCCGCAGACGGTGCAGGCGGCGGTGCAGGCGCGCTTCACCATCAGCGACCCGGTTTTGGGCTGATGCCGCCGGCCCAGGTGCTCTCCGTCGACGAGCTGGTGGCGCGGGCGTTGGTGCTCGCCGAGTCCGGCCCACGACAACTGCTCGGCATCGCCGGTGCTCCGGGTGTCGGGAAGTCCACCCTGGCGGAACGGATCGTCGCCGAGGTCGGGTCGGCCGCCTGCCTGGTGCCGATGGACGGCTTCCACCTGGCGCAGTCGCAGCTGGTCCGCCTGGGCCGCGCCGACCGCAAGGGCGCGGTGGACACCTTCGACGCCAACGGGTACGTCTCGCTGCTGCGCCGGTTGCACCGGTTGGAGCCGACGTCGGTCTACGCGCCGGAGTTCCGCCGGGAGCTGGAGGAGCCGGTGGCCGGCGCGATCGAGGTGCTGCCGTCGGTCCGGTTGGTGGTGACCGAGGGCAACTACCTGTTGTTGCCGGATTTCCCCTGGCAGGAGATCCGACCGCTGCTGCACGAGGCGTGGTTTCTCGACCTGGACGCCGAGGTGCGGCACCGCCGGCTGACCGCCCGGCACGAGGCGTTCGGTCGGTCTCCGGAGCAGGCGCGGGCGTGGGCGCTGGGCAGCGACGAGTTGAACGCGGCAGTGATCACCCCCAGCGCCGACCGGGCTGACCTGGTGGTTCGGCTGTCGGATCCACCGACGGTCTAGCCGAGTTCGCGGACCGGCCGGGCCGGGTTGCCGACCGCCACCACGTTGGCGGGCAGGTCCCGGGTGACCACCGCGCCCGCGCCGACGACGGTGTCCGCGCCGATCGTCACGCCGGCCAACACGATCGCGCCACCGCCGAGCCACACGTTGTCGCCAATGGTGATGGGTTTGGCCGCCTCCCACTTGTCCCGTCGGGGGCCGGGCTCGACCGGATGCGTCGGGGTGAGCAGCTGCACGTTCGGGCCGACCTGGACGTCCGCGCCGAGGGTGATCCGGGCGACGTCGAGGAAGACCGCGTTGTAGTTGACGAAGCTGCGCGGGCCGATCCGGATCTGCCAGCCGTAGTCGCAGTGGAACGGAGGGCGGATCCAGGTGTCCTGGCCCAGCTCGCCGAGGAGTTCACGCAGTGCCGCGATCCGCGCCGGTGGGTCGGCCGCCGGACTGGTGTTGAAGCGCTCCATCAGCCGGGCGGCCCGGCCCAGGTCGGCGATGATCTCGGGATCGTCGGCGATGTATGGCTCGCCGGCGAGCATCCGGTCCTTCATGGAGGTCACCGCCCGATCATGCCGGCTCAGTTCGTCGGCTTGTGGCGGGTCCGTCGTTTTTCGGCCTTCATTTTGCATACCCGGTATGTAATTCTGGGTTGTCGATGCGACTCTCATACATCAAGACGCTTGACGAGGAGGATCCGTTGCACCAGGGAAGAAGATTGGCCGCCCTCGGCCTCGTGTTCACGCTGGCGCTCTCCGCGCCGGCTCCCGCCACGGCCGCCGTGCCCGCCCCACCCGGCGGCACCGACCAACAGTCCACTCCGGGCGGACCCACCGCCAACCGCTCGACCACCGTCACGCTGATCACCGGTGACCGGGTCACCGTCACCGCCTCCGGCGCCTCGGTCCGGCGCGGCGCCGGCCGCGAGGACGTGCAGTTCCTGGTCCAGCGCGAGCGCGGGCGCCTCTCGGTGACGCCGACCGACGCGCTGCCGTTGCTGCGCTCGGGCCGGGTGGACCGACGGCTCTTCGACGTCACCGGGCTGGTCGAGGCGGGTTACGACGACGCCCGCCGCAGCACCCTGCCCCTGTTGCTGGCGTACGGGCCGACGGGCGCCGCCCGCCGCGCCGCGGCCGGGCTGCCCGGCAGCCGGGTGACCCGCGACCTGCCGGTGATTCGCGGTGCCGCACTGAGCAGCGACAAATCCTCCCTCGGCGCGGTCTGGGAGAGGGTCACCACCGGCCCTGCCGGGGCCCGGCTCGACGCGGCGGGGGGCGTCGAGCGGATCTGGTTGGACGGCCGTCGACGGGTGACCCTCGACCACAGCGTGCCGCAGATCGGCGCGCCCGCCGCCTGGGCGGCCGGGTTCACCGGCGCGGGAGTGTCCGTCGCGGTGCTGGACACCGGCGTCGACGCCACCCACCCGGACCTGGCCGGCAAGGTGGCCGAGGCGCGCAACTTCACCGAGGTCGCCGACGCTCGGGACACGGTCGGCCACGGCACCCACGTGGCCTCGACCATCGCGGGCAGTGGCGCGGCCTCCGGCGGCAAGTACCGGGGTGTGGCGCCGGACGCGACAGTGCTGGACGGCAAGGTCTGTGAGGACACCGGCTGCACCGACTCGGCGATCCTCGCCGGCATGCAGTGGGCCGCGGTGGAGAAGAAGGCCGCCGTGGTCAACATGAGCCTCAGCGGCTGGGACACCCCGGAGGTCGACCCGCTGGAGGAGGCGGTGCAGACGTTGACCGCGCAGACCGGCACGCTCTTCGTCCTCGCCGCCGGCAACGACGGCACGGACGGCTCGGTCGGCTCCCCGGCCAGCGCCGACGCCGGGCTCGCCGTGGGCGCGGTGGACCGCGACGACGAGTTGGCCGACTTTTCCAGCCGGGGACCGCGAGTCGGCGACGACGCGCTGAAGCCGGACATCACAGCGCCCGGCGTCGACATCGTCGCCGCGCGGTCCGCCGACGGGTTCATCGGCGATCCGGTGGGGGACCGCTACGTCACGCTCTCCGGCACCTCGATGGCCACTCCGCACGTGGCCGGGTCGGCTGCGCTGCTGGCCCAGCAGCACCCGGGCTGGCGAGCCGACCGGCTCAAGGCCACCCTGATGGCCGCCGCCAAGCCGCACCCGGACCAGACCGCCTACCAGCAGGGCGCCGGGCGGGTCGACGTCGCACACGCGATCACCCAGCAGGTCACCACCGACCCGGCGAGCGTCTCGTTCGGACGTACGCTCTGGCCGCACGGTGACGACGCCCCGATCACCCGCACAGTGACCTGGCGCAACGACGGCTCGGCCCCGGTCACCCTGGAGCTGAGCATCGAGGGCGCCGGCCCCGGCGGTCGCGCACTTCCGGCCGGTCTGTTCCAACTGGGCGCCAACCAACTCACCGTGCCGGCGGGCGGCACTGCCGCCACGACCGTCACCACGAACACCCGGCTCGGCGACGCCGACGGCTACTGGACCGGGCGGATCGTGGCCCGGTCCGGTGCGGCGGTCGCGGTCACCCCGCTGGCCGTGAACCGGGAGGTGGAGAGCTACACGCTGACCGTGGAGCACCTGAACCGCGCCGGCACGCGCACCGCGGACCACTGGACCCTCCTGGTCGGGATGGACACCTTCAGCACCTGGGACCTCGTCAGTTCGGACGGGGTGGCCATCGTGCGGGTGCCCAAGGGGCACTACGGCCTGAGCGGCCTCGTCTTCGAACCCGGACCGGAGGATAAGCAGCGCGGGATGTCGCTGTTGATGCAGCCCGTACTGACCATCGAACGGGACACCCGGATCGTCGTGGACGCCCGCCGGGCCAAGCCGATCCGGATGACGGTTCCGGACCGGACCGCCGTCCCGCAACTGATCGACGTCAGCGGTAACTTCACCGCCGACGACGGCAGCGCGTACGGCGTCGGGCTCTGGGCGGACACGTTCACCGGTCTGACCAGCGGTGCGCTCGGCAAGCCGGTCCCCGCCGACCAGTTCGTCGGCACCGTCAGCAGCCAGTGGACCACGCCGGACGCGGCCAACAGCCCGTACCTGTACGCACTGGCCGAGGGGGTCCCTGGCCGGATGCCCACCGGGTTGGTCCGGGACTACACCCGACGGGACCTGGCCACCGTCGTGCACCAGTTCCGCGGTGGCTACCCGGGCATGACGGCCGAGCGGACCGTGTACCCCGTGCTGGAGTACAACGTCGGCAGTTCCGCCCCCGTCCTGCCCACCGCCGTGCCCGGCCAGCGGGTGGAGTACTACAACACCCGGGGCGTGAGGTGGGAATCCGAGGTCTTTGTCGGAACGGTGGACGAGGACGGCTGGTTGAGCCCGCGTCTGGCGCTCTTCTCCACCCCCACCGCGTACCGGGCCGGGCGGACGGTGCGGGAGATCTGGAACCAGGCTCCGTACGGGCCGTCCTTCCCGAACCCGCGCTGGCCGGAGCAGAGCGTCACCCGGGCCGGCGACACCATCCTCGTCAACGTGCCGATGTTCAGCGACGCGGCTGGGCACCCCGGCGGCTCGTTGAGCGACAGCGAGGCAACCAAGCTGTGGCGCAACGGCAAGCTGGTCGGTGAGAGCGAGTACGCCGGCTACGGAGAGTTCCCCGTGCCACCCGGTAAGGCCGACTACCGGCTCGTCACGTCGTCGAAGCGCAGCTTCACCGACCTGAGCACCGAGGTGGAGTCCAGCTGGACCTTCCGGTCGCGGCACGTCGCCGGTGAGACGCCGGCCCGACTGCCGCTGTCGGCGATCCGTTTCGCGCCGCCGTTGCGGGCCGACAACAGCGCTCCGGCCGGTCAGGGCTTCATCGTTCCGGTGCGGGTGCAGCGGCAGCCCGGCGCTCCGGCCACCCGGGTGGAGAAGCTCGCCGTCGACGTCTCGTACGACGGCGGGAAGACCTGGGGTAAGGCGAAGCTGGTCCGCACCTCTGCCGACGGCTGGTCGGCAGTGTTGCGTCATCCGGCCGGCCCCGGTCACGTGTCGCTGCGGGCCACCGCCCGGGACACCGCCGGCAACACGGTGACCCAGCGGATCATCCAGGCGTACCGGTTGCGCTGAGGCGTACCCCCGTCGGGTCCGCGGCCGAGTGCCGCGGACCCGGCGGGGTCGTCAGTCGTTGGCGTGCAGGGCGGCGTTCAGCTCGATGCCCCGGCCGGTACGCGGGCGGGCTTCCAGCGCGCCGGTGACCGAGTTGCGCCAGAACAGCAGGCCGTCGACGCCGGACAACTCGCGGGCCTTGACCACCCGGCCGTCCGGCAGGGTGATCTTCGACGCGGCGGTGATGTAGCAGCCGGCCTCGACCACACAGTCGTCGCCGAGTGAGATCCCGACGCCGGCGTTCGCGCCGACCAGGCTTCGCTCACCGATGCTGATCTTGTCGGTGCCGCCGCCGGAGAGGGTGCCCATGATGGAGGCCCCACCGCCGATGTCGGAGCCGTCGCCGACCAGCACGCCCTGCACGATCCGGCCCTCGACCATCGAGGTGCCGACGGTGCCGGCGTTGAAGTTCACGAAGCCCTCGTGCATCACAGTGGTGCCGGCGGCCAGGTGCGCGCCGAGGCGGACCCGGTCGGCGTCGGCGATCCGCACCCCGGAGGGCACCACGTAGTCGGTCATCCGGGGGAACTTGTCCACCCCGTACACCGCCAGGTGGCGGCCGGCGGCCCGCTCGATCACCCGCAGCTCGTCCACCCGCTCCGGTGGGCACGGCCCGGCGGACGTCCAGGCCACGTTGGCCAGCTTGCCGAAGATGCCGTCCAGGTTGAGCTGGTTGGGTCGCACCAGGCGGTGCGACAGCAGGTGCAACCGGAGGTACGCGTCGGAAGCGTCCTTGATCGGGTCGTCCAGCGAGCCGATCACGGTGACCACCTGCACGGTACGCAGACCAGGCAGCGACCGGTCACCCAGCGCGGCCGGCGGCAGGTCGAGCACGTCCGCCTTGTCCTCACCGGCGACCAGCGGCAGCTCGCCCAGGCCCAGCTTGCCGGTCGGGTACCAGGTGTCGAGCACCTGCTCGTCTGCGGTGACCGTAGCCAGGCCGATGCCCCAGGCGGAATCTGCGGACGTCACTGTTACACCTCTCGGTCACGGCCGGGTTGACCTCGGCTCGCTCCTCGCGCTGACAGACCTGAAGGTACCGTGCGAACCATGGAGAACCCGCTGACCCCCGAGGTCCTCGCCGATCCGGTGCAGCTGACCCGCGCTCTGGTCGACATAGAATCCGTGTCCCTCAACGAGAAGGCGATCGCCGACTGTGTCGAAGAGGTGCTGCGGGGCGTACCGCACCTGACCACCCACCGGCACGGCAACACGGTGATGGCGCGCACCGACCTCGGTCGGTCGCAGCGTGTCGTGCTGGCCGGGCACCTCGACACGGTGCCGTTGAACAACAACTTCCCGTCCACCATGCGCGGCGACCTGATGTACGGCTGCGGAACCTCCGACATGAAGTCCGGCACCGCGTACGCCCTGCACCTGGCGGTCACGCTGCCCGAACCGCGCTACGACGTGACGTACTTCTTCTACGAGGCCGAGGAGATCGAGTCTCAGTACAACGGGCTCAACCTCGTCGCGCAGGCGTTCCCGGAGTGGCTGGAGGCGGACTTCGCGGTGCTGCTGGAGCCGACGTACGGCATCGTCGAGGCGGGCTGCCAGGGCACCATGCGCTCGGTGGTCACCACGACCGGCGTACGCGCCCACTCGGCGCGCTCCTGGCACGGGGTGAACGCCATCCACGCCGCCGGTGAGGTGCTGCGACGCCTCCAGACGTACGAGGCGCGCCGGGTCACCATCGACGGCTGCGACTACCGCGAGGGCATGAACGCGGTGCGGATCAACGGTGGAGTGGCCGGCAACGTGGTTCCCGATCACTGTGAGGTCGAGGTCAACTACCGGTTCGCCCCGGATCGCACCCCGGCCGAGGCGGAGGCGCACCTGCGTGAGGTGTTCGCCGGCTTCGAGGTGACTGTCACCGACACGGCTGCCGGTGCCGCTCCTGGGCTCGACGCGGCCCCCGCGAAGGAGTTCCTGGCGGCGGTCGGCGCCGCGCCGATCGGCAAGCTGGGCTGGACGGACGTGGCCCGGTTCGCGGCGATGGGCATCCCCGCGCTGAACTTCGGCCCGGGCGACCCGAACCTCGCCCACCACCCGGACGAGCACGTCGAGATCAGCAAGATCCGCGACGGCGCGGCAACCCTGCACCGCTGGCTGGCCCCGGCCTGATCCCCGGGTCTCCGGACCCCCGCCCGCCGGGTGATCAAGAGGTTTGCGTCAGCCTGGCCCGTTGTCGGCGACGCAAACCTCTTGATCGGCTCCGGATGGGGTGGGGGAGGTGGGGGTTGGGTTCTGCTGGCGGGTGCGGCGGCGTTCGGCCACCACGTCCTGGATTCGTCGCTGCATCTGGCGACGAATCCGGATCATCTCGCTGTTACTGATCACGCTGTCTCCTCCCCCGAAGGCGCGCGCCGGGGCATACCCGGTATGTGAATAGTAAGACGTACGGGAGCGGCGAAAAGTTGCCCATGATCCCGAACTATTTCTCGGCGTCTGCGCCCCGCGCACCCGGCCGGTGCTGCTCCACTACGGTTGCCCCATGAGCCACAGCAACGGGCGGGAGGCCGGTCGCGGTCCGGGACAGGAGCGGCATCGCGGTGCGGTCACCCTGCGCAGAGGGGCGATCCCGAGCAGCACCGCCGATCAGCGACTGCTGGATTCACGGGGGCGCGGCGACTGGAAGACCAAGGACGCCTGGCGCGCGCTGCGCATCCTCGCCGAGTTCGTCGAGGGCTTCGACACCCTGGCCGACGTACCGGCCGCGGTGAGCGTCTTCGGCTCCGCGCGCAGCGCGCCGGACAGCGCCGAGTGCCAGTTGGCCGAACAGTTGGGCGGCGCACTGGCCCGAGCCGGCTACGCGGTGATCACCGGAGGCGGGCCCGGGGTGATGGAGGCCGCCAACCGCGGCGCCAGCGAGGCCGATGGGCTCTCCGTGGGGCTCGGCATCGAGCTCC
This sequence comes from Micromonospora sp. NPDC005220, assembly GCF_040607895.1. NCBI lineage: Bacteria > Bacillati > Actinomycetota > Actinomycetes > Micromonosporales > Micromonosporaceae > Micromonospora > Micromonospora sp. NPDC005220. The sequence continues at coordinate 75,317 of NZ_JBEXHP010000004.1, read as the reverse complement.
CGTTCGAGCAGGGCATCAACGACTGGGTCGACCTGGCCATCGACTTCCGCTACTTCTTCGCCCGCAAGACGATGTTCGTCAAGTACGCCCAGGCGTTCGTCGTGCTGCCCGGCGGGTTCGGCACCATGGACGAGTTGTTCGAGGCGCTCACCCTGGTGCAGACCGGCAAGGTCACCCGGTTCCCGGTGGTGCTCATGGGGGTCGCCTACTGGCAGGGCCTGCTGGACTGGCTGCGCGACACGATGGCCGCCACCGGCAAGATCGGGCCGGTCGACCTGGACCTGATCTGCCTCACCGACGACGTCAACGAGGCGGTCCGGCACATCGTCGCGGCGGAGGCCGCGCTCTCCGCCGAGCAGGAGGCGGTCCGCGAGGAGGCTGTCGCCCGTACCGGCGTGGACCAGCAGGCCGCCGCCGAGCAGGCTCGGAATCACAACTGATGGCCGCGATCTGCGTCTTCTGCGCGTCCTCCCGTACCCTCGATCAGCGCTGGTTGGACCTGGCCGCCGAGACCGGCGCGGAGCTGGCCCGGCGCGGGCACACGCTGGTCAGCGGTGGTGGCTGCGTCGGCATGATGGGCGCGCTGGTGGACGGCGCCCGATCCGCCGGTGGGCGCACCGTCGGGGTGATCCCGCAGTCGCTGGTCGATCTGGAGGTCGCCGACCTGGCCTCGGACGAGCTGCTGGTGACCGACTCGATGGCCAGCCGCAAGACCTTGATGATCGACAAGTCGGACGCCTTCCTCACCCTGCCCGGCGGGCTGGGCACCCTGGACGAGTTGTTCGAGGTCTGGACCACCGCAACCCTCGCCCTGCACACCAAGCCGATGGTGCTGATCGACACCGACGGCTTCTACCGCCCCCTGCTGGACTGGCTCGACGCGCTGGCCGACCAGACCTTCCTCAAGCCCGCCGGCCGCGACCTCCTGACGGTCACCACCACCGTCAACGAGGCCCTAGACGTCCTGGAATCCCACCTAACCTGACCCCACCCCGGTCCCGGCCCGCGGTGATCATGAAGTTAGCGACGTCGCTGTCGGCGTGTCGCGCCGCTAACTTCATGATCGACGGGGTGGGTGGGGTTGGGGTGGGGTTTGGGGGGTGGGTGGGTGTCGTATGGGTCTGATGGGATGAGCTGATGCAGGCGTACCGGTTGGTGCGGCGGCCCGGGGGGCCGGCGCGGGGAGACGGGGCGACGCCTGACAGCGCTTCCGGGCCCGCCAGCGGTGGCCTGTCCGGCGGAGGTGTCGGCGCGTCGGGTGGGCCCGATGGCGTGGCCGGGCCGGAGCTGGCCGTGGTCGGCGGCGGCTGGCGGGCCGATCCGGTGCAGGCCGAGGTGGTCGGGCACACCGACGGGCCGATGCTCGTGGTCGGCGGCCCGGGCACCGGCAAGACCAGCACGCTGGTCGAGGCGGTCGCCGCCCGGGTGGCCGAGGGGGTCGACCCCGAGCGGATCCTCGTGCTGACCTTCGGCCGCCGAGGCGCCACCGCGCTGCGGCAGCGCATCGAGGCCCGAATCGCGCAGGACGGCCACCGGGTGCTGCGCGAACCGCTGGTGCGCACCTTCCCGGCGTACGCCTTCGGGTTGCTCCGCCGCGCCGCCGCCGAGCGGGGCGAACCGTCGCCCCGGCTGCTCACCGGCCCCGAGCAGGATCTGATCATCCGTGAGCTGCTGGACGTGGTGGGCGAGGAGCCCGAGGACGACCCGGTCGGCTGGCCGACCGACCTGCGCCCCGCCCTGCGGACCCGGGCGTTCGCCGGCCAACTGCGCGACCTGCTCATGCGCGCCGCCGAGCGCGGCGTGGGCCCGATGGACCTGGCCCGGCTGGGGGAGAAGCTCGGCCGCGCCGACTGGCCGGCCGCCGCCCGTTTCCTCCGGGAGTACGTCGCCGTGCTGGCGCTGCGCGACGTCAGCAACCGGGGCTCCATCGCGTACGACCCGGCGGAGCTGGTCCGGGCGGCCACCGGGCTGCTGCGCGACGACGAGGAGTTGCTGACCGCCGAGCGCCGCAGGCTCGCCCACGTCTACCTCGACGAGTTGGCCGACACCGACCCCGCCCAACAGGAGCTGCTCTCGGTCATCGCCGGCGGCGGCAAGTCGCTTGTCGCGTTCGCCGACCCCGATTCCTCCACGTACGCCTTCCGGGGCGCCGATCCGGCCGGGGTGGCGACGTTCCCGCACCGCTTCCGGACGGCATCCGGTGCGCCCGCCGCACAGGTGCTGCTGACCACGTCGTACCGGGCCGGGCCGGGTCTGCTCGCGGCGATCGCCCGGCTGGGGCGCCGGCTACGGGGTCCGGCCACGCATCGTCGGCTGCACCCACTGCCGGACGCGCCGCCCGGCACGGTCGAGGTGCACACCTTCCGCTCGGCGACCAGCGAGGCGGCCTGGCTGGCCCACGCGCTGCGCTCGGCCCACCTGCTCGACGGCGTGCCCTGGTCACGGATGGCGGTGCTGGTGCGGTCCACCGCGTTGCAGCTGCCCACCCTGCGACGGGCGCTGCACGCCGCCGGCGTACCCACCGTGGTGCACGGTGAGGATCTGCCCCTGCACCTGCAACCGGCGGTCGCGCCGCTGCTGCTCCTGTTGCGCTGCGCGCTGGAGCCGGAACGACTCGACGAGGAGGCGGCCGTCGCGCTGCTGCACTCGCCGCTGGGCGGGGCCGACCCGCTCGCCGAGCGGCGGCTGCGGCAGGGCCTGCGCGCCCTCGCGCTGGCTGCCGGCGACCGACGCCCCTCCGGGGAGCTGATCGTCGAGGCGTTACGCGATCCGGAGGAGTTGGCCAGCATCGACCGGCGCTGGGCGGAGCCGGCGCAGGCGGTGGCCGGGCTGTTGGCCATCGCACGCGAAGCCGCCGCTCGGCCGGGTTCTACCGCCGAGGACGTGCTCTGGGCCGTCTGGCACGCCAGTGGTCTCGCCGAGCGGTGGGCGGGCGCGATCGGCCAGGGGCGTCCGGAGGCCGGCGAAGGCGACCTGGCCCGGCGACGGCGGGCCGAGGCGGCCGACCGCGACCTGGACGCCGCGCTGGTCCTCTTCGACGCGGCGGCCCGGTTCACCGACCGGCTGCCCGGTGCCCGTACCGAGGTCTTCCTCGACCACGTGCTCGCCCAGGACCTGCCAGCCGACACCATCGCCCCGACCGCCGACCGGGGTGCGGCGGTACGCCTGCTCACCGCGCACGCCGCGAAGGGCCTGGAGTGGGACCTGGTCGCGGTGGCCGGCGTACAGGAGGGCATCTGGCCGGACCTGCGGCTGCGCGGCAGCCTGCTCGGCTCCGAGCGACTGGTCGACGTGCTGGCCGGCCGGTCGGTCGACGGCGCGACCAGGGCGAACGTGGTGGGTCAGACCTCGGCGTTACTGGACGAGGAGCGCCGGCTCTTCCACGTCGCGATCAGCCGGGCCCGGCACCGGCTGCTGGTCAGCGCCGTGGCGTCGGCCGCTGTCGGCGGTGACGATCACGAGGAGCAGCCCAGCCGGTTCCTGCACGAGCTGGGCCCGAGCACCCCGCCGCCGAGCCCGCCGCCCGGCCCGCCGCCGACCCCGCCCGGCCCGCCGCCGGCAGCGGTTGGCTCGCCGCCCGGTCCACGCACCGAGCCGTCCTCCGGTGACGGCACCGGGGGCGCTTCGCCGGGCGAGACAGGCGACGAGGAGCCGGACCGTCCCGGCGCGCTGCCGGTGACCCGTCCACCCCGGGCGCTCACCCTGCCGGCGTTGGTCGCGGAACTGCGTACCGCCATCACCGACCCGGCCGCCCCGGCGACCCGGCGGCGCGCCGCGGCGGCCGAACTGGCCCGGCTCGCCGCCGCCGGGGTGCCCGGCGCGCACCCCGACGACTGGTGGGGGTTGCGGGTGCTCTCCGACGACCGGCCGCTCGTCGACGACGGCGACCCGGTGCGGGTCACCCCGTCGGCCATGGAGAGCGCGTTGCGGTGCAGCCTGCGTTGGCTGCTGGAACGGCACGGCGGCAGCGGCCCGACCAGCACCGCGCAGGGGGTGGGCAACCTGGTGCACGCCGCCGCGATGCTCGCCGAGGACGCCAGCGCCGACCGGGGCGCGTTGCTCGACTACGTGGCCGCCCGGTTCGATGCGATCGAGCTGGCGGCCCGGTGGATGGCCGGGCCGGAGCGGGAACGCGCCGAGGCGATGGTCGACAAGCTGCTGCGCTGGCTGGCCACCAATCCGCGTCGGTTGCTCGCCATCGAGCACGAGTTCGCCGTCCGTCTGGACGACCCGAACCGGCCCGTCGACCTGACCGGCCGGGTCGACCGGCTGGAGGTCGACGAGGCCGGGCGGCTCGTGGTGATCGACCTGAAGACCGGCAAGTCCACCGCTGTCACCGGCAGCGACCTGGCCGAGCACCCGCAGCTCGGCGCCTACCAGGCGGCGGTGGAGGCGGGGGCGTTCGCCGAGTTCGGGGACGAGTCCGGGGGTGCTGCGTTGGTGCAGCTCGGGACGTCCGCCAAGGACGCCAGGGAGCAGAATCAACCGGCGGCCAGCGAGGGGCCGGCGGCCGGTTGGGCGACCGCGCTGGTCCGGCGGACCGCCGATACGATGGCAGCCGCCACGTTCGCCGCGGTGGCCAACTCGAAGTGCCGGGTCTGCCCGGTGCGCACCAGCTGCCCGGTCTCCGGGCAGGGGCGCCAGGTCGTCGAGCCGCCCACCGTCCGGCGCACTGGTGCGGGCGAGGAGTGAGCTTGCGAGCCCAGTGGCGACCTGGGACGGCACCCGTGAGGGCGAGGAGCGCGCCGGTGTTGGGAACTGAGACGGCACGGTGAGTCAGCCCACCCTGTTCGGCGCGGGTCCCGCGCCGACGCCCCGGCTCGCGGACTCCGGCCCCCGGTACACACCGGTGGAGCTGGCCAAGCTGCTGCGGTTGCCGGCGCCCACCCGGGAGCAGGCCGCGATCATCGCCGCCCCGGTGGAGCCGCTGCTGGTGGTCGCGGGCGCCGGGTCCGGCAAGACCGAGACGATGGCCGCGCGGGTGGTCTGGCTGGTGGCCAACTCGTACGTGCGGCCGGAGCAGATCCTCGGGCTGACCTTCACCCGCAAGGCGGCCGGCGAGCTGGCGCACCGGGTCCGCACCCGGCTCGACCAGCTGATCCGCCGCCTCGGCCGGCAGGGACGCGACCCGCTGGACGATCCGCTCGCCGGTGAGCCCACCGTCTCCACCTACCACTCGTACGCCGGGCGGATCGTCACCGAGCACGGGCTGCGGGCCGGCTACGAGCCGTCCACCCGGCTGCTCACCGAGGCGTCCCGCTGGCAGTTGGTCGACCTGCTGGTGCGCAACTACGACGGCGACATGTCCGAGGTGGACCGGATGCCGAGCACCATCACCGACGCGGTGCTGGCGCTGGCCGGGGAGTTGGACGAGCATCTGGTCGCGCCGGACGAGTTGGCGGCCTGGACCGGTCGGTTCTTCGCCGAGGTGCAGTCCCGGCCGGGTCGGGTGTACGCCGACGTGCGCAAGGCGCTCACCCTCCAGCAGACCCGGTTGCGTCTGCTGCCGCTGGTGCGGGCGTACGCCCGGCGCAAGGAGGACTTCGAGGCGATGGACTTCGCCGACCAGCTTGCCCGGGCGGCCCGGGTGGCCCGGGACCACCCCGGGGTCGGCGTGATCGAGCGGGACCGTTTCCGGGTGGTGCTGCTCGACGAGTACCAGGACACCAGCCACGCCCAGGTGGTGTTGCTCAACGCGCTGTTCGGTGGTGGGCACCCGGTGACCGCGGTGGGCGACCCGTGCCAGTCGATCTACGGCTGGCGGGGAGCCAGCGCGGGCACCCTGGACCGGTTCCCCACCGAGTTCGCCCGCGCCGACGGTGAACCGGCCCCCGCGCTGGGGCTCACCACGAGTTGGCGCAACCGTCCGGAGATCCTCCGGGTGGCGAACGCGCTCTCCACCCCGCTGCGGGCGGCGGGTGCCCGGGTGCCGGAGCTGCGCTCCGCGCTGACCGTCCGGGACCCGATCCCGCACCGCAGCCCGGGTGGCGCGGCCGGCGGCACTGTGCACTGCGCGCTGCTGCCCACGTACGCCGACGAGGCCGACTGGATCGCCGACAGCGTGCTCGCCGCGTGGCGCGGGGCGGCCGGGATGCCGGGCGCGGCCCCGGAGCACATTCCGGTGGCCCGACGCCCGACGACCGCCGTGCTGGTCCGGGTGCGCAGCCAGATCCCGGCGATCGAGTCGGCGCTGCGTGAGCGTGGCCTTCCGGTCGAGGTGGTCGGGCTGGGTGGTCTGCTGGACACCCCCGAGGTACGCGACGTGGTCTGCACGCTGCGGGTGCTGGCCGACCCGACCGACGGGGCCGCGTTGCTGCGGTTGCTCACCGGCGCCCGGTGGCGGATCGGGCCGCGTGACCTGGTGGCGTTGCACCGACGGGCTCGGGCCCTCGCGAACGCCCGTCGTCAGGTGGCCGCCGACGAAGCCTCGGACATCAGCCCCGACCTGTTGGACGAGGCGACTCTGGTGGAGGCGTTGGCTGATCTCGGGCCGGCGCAGGCGTACTCGGCGGAGGGGTTCGCGCGGCTGCGCGCGTACGGCCGGGAGTTGGCGCTGCTGCGCTACCGACTGGACCAGGCGCTGCCGGATCTGATCGCGGACATCGAGCGGACCATCGGCCTGGACGTGGAGGTCGCGGTGCGGGCCGGCCGGGACGGCGCCGGCGACGCGGGCCTGGCCCGGGGGCATCTGGACGCGCTCGGCGACGTGGCGGCCCGGTTCAGCGGGGAGACGCCCGGCGCGACCCTGTCCGGCTTCCTGTCCTACCTGGCCGCCGCCGAGGACGAGGAGCGTGGTCTCGCGCCGGGCGAGGTCGAGGTGGTGGAGGGCGCGGTGCAGGTGGTCACCGCGCACGCCGCCAAGGGCCTGGAGTGGGACGTGGTGGCGGTGGCCGGTCTGTGCCGTGGCTCGTGGCCCGGTCCGGTACGCAACTCCGACCACTGGCTGGGTGGGCTGGGTGTGCTGCCGTTCCCGCTGCGCGGCGACGCCGACGGGCTGCCCGAGTTGGCGCTCGACGAGGCGGCGGACCAGCGGGCCGTGGCGCGAGCGGTGACCGACTTCACCGACGCGTGGCGGGCCCACGACGAGCGGGAGGAACGCCGGCTGACGTACGTGGCGGTCACTCGCCCGCGCCGGCTGCTGCTGTGCTCCGGGTACTGGTGGGGGGAGGGCACGAAGCGGCCGCGAGGTCCGTCGGTCTTCCTGCGCGAGGTGTACGACGCCTGCCTCGACGGCGGGCCGGGGCACCTGATCGACGTGTGGGCGCCGGAGCCGACGCCCGACGCGACGAACCCGACGGCCGAGGTGGTGCTCCGCGCGGAGTGGCCGGCCGACCCGCTGGGCGGTCGCCGGCCGGCGTTGGCCGAGGCGGCCGGGTTGGTGCGCCGCCTGATGGCCGACGGCCCGGCGGCGCTCCCCGGGCCGGTCGGGCCGGTGCTCGCCGGGCCGGTGCGCGCCGAGCCGGTTACGCCGGACGGGTCGACGGTCGAACCGGTCGAACCGGTCGAGCCGGAGGTGAATCCGGAGGTGGCGCGCTGGCAACGCGAGGCGGACCTGCTGTTGGCGGAGCGCGCCGAGCTGACCCGGCTCTCCGGCGCGGTCGAGGTGGCTCTGCCCGGGGCGCTGAGCGTCACCCAGCTGGTCGCGCTGCGGCGCGATCCGGCGGCGCTGGCCCGTACGCTGCGTCGCCCGGTGCCGACCGAACCCAACCCGTACGCCCGTCGAGGTACCGCCTTCCACGCCTGGTTGGAGCAGCGCTTCGGCGCCGACCGCCTGCTGGACCTGGACGAGCTGCCGGGCGCGGCCGACGCCGACGCCGCACCCGACGAGGCGCTGGTCGAGCTTCAGGAGCGGTTCCTGGCCAGCGAGTGGGCCGACCGGTCGCCGGTGGAGGTGGAGGTGCCGTTTGCCACGGTGATCGCCGGAGTGGTGGTGCGGGGCCGGATGGACGCGGTCTTCGCCCGGCCGGGTGGCCGGTTCGACGTGGTCGACTGGAAGACCGGGGCGCAGCCCACCGGGCCGGCCGCCGAGGTGGCCGCCGTGCAGCTGGCCGTGTACCGGCTGGCCTGGGCGGAGCTGGCCGGCGTGCCGGTCGACCGGGTGGGCGCGGCGTTCCACTACGTCCGGCACGGGGTGACCGTCCGGCCCGCCGACCTGCTCGATGTGAATGGCCTCACAGCCTTGATCGCCCAGTTGCCCGAAGATTCCGCCCAAGCTTGACCATGACGGGGGAAGCTGTGGTAGCTTATCCGGGTTGCAGTTTTGGTTACCAGAGACTCTGTGTGCGCCTGGCGGGAATTGTGGCCCCAGGCGCTCTTTGTTGTGTCCGGAGTTCTCCGGGCGGGGCGACCAGAAGCGACAGGCGATTCGCGCATCCCCGCGCGGAGCGCTCCTCTTCGGGCACACAACAAGTGTGTGTCCGACGTTCCGTCAAGGAGACGAAACACATGGCTATTGGCACCGTGAAGTGGTTCAACGCTGACAAGGGCTTCGGCTTCATCACCCCGGACGGCGGCGGCGCTGACGTCTTCGCCCACTTCTCGGCGATCCAGTCCTCCGGCTACCGGAGCCTGGACGAGAACCAGCGGGTCGAGTTCGAGGTGACCCAGGGCCAGAAGGGCCCGCAGGCGGAGAACATCCGCCCGATCTGATCTTCGGATCGGTCAGCATTACCTGTCGCGCCCTCCGGGTGTGACGGTGACGGGACCGGCCCGCCCCGCCCCGCCTGCGTACGCAGGCGGCGGCCCGGCGGCGGGCCGGCCTGTACTCCAATCGGTTCGTGCTTGTGAGTCCTGGCTGCCTTGCGCCGCCGGTTGACAGCGCCGACTTCGGCGCCCTCCCTCGACACGTTCCGCGTCGAGGAAGGCTTTCGCATGACCACAGTTATTCCGTCTTTTGCTCTTACCGGCTTGGCGCCGGCGCTGCTCACCGCGCTGACCGCGCAGGGCATCAACGAGCCGTTCCCGATCCAGACGGCGACGCTGCCCGACTCGCTCGCCGGCCGGGACGTGCTGGGCCGGGGTCGTACCGGCTCCGGCAAGACCCTCGCCTTCGGGCTGCCGCTGCTGTCGCGCACCGCCGGCCGTAAGGCCCGGCCGGGTCGCCCGCTGGCCCTGGTGCTGGTGCCGACCCGTGAGCTGGCCCAGCAGGTCACCACAGCGCTGGCCCCGTACGCCCGCGCCGTCGGGCTGCGCTGCACCACAGTCGTCGGCGGGCTGTCGTTGCAACGGCAGGCCGACGCTCTGCGCGCCGGTGCCGAGGTTGTCGTCGCCACCCCGGGCCGGCTGCACGACCTGATCAACCGCGGCGACGCCCGGCTCGACCAGGTCGAGATCACCGTGCTCGACGAGGCCGACCAGATGGCCGACATGGGCTTCCTGCCGCAGGTCACCAAGCTGCTGGAGCAGGTCGCGCCGCAGGGGCAGCGGATGCTCTTCTCCGCGACCCTGGACGGCGGTGTGGACCGGCTGGTCCGCCGCTTCCTGAGCAACCCGGTCACCCACTCGGTCGACCCGGGCACTGCGACGGTCACCGCGATGACCCACCACGTGCTGCACGTCGACGCGCTGGACAAGCCCGACGCGCTGACCCGGATCGCCGCCCGTGAGGGCCGCACCATCCTGTTCATGGGCACCAAGCACCGCGCCGACCGGCTGGCCCGCCAGCTGCTCTCCAAGGGCGTACGCGCGGCCGCGCTGCACGGCGGCAAGTCCCAGCCGCAGCGCACCCGGATCCTGGAGCAGTTCCGCAACGGTCAGGTGACCGCCCTGGTCGCCACCGACGTGGCGGCCCGCGGCATCCACGTGGACGGCCTGGACATGGTGGTCAACGTGGACCCGCCGACCGAGGCGAAGGACTACCTGCACCGGGGCGGCCGTACCGCCCGGGCCGGCGAGTCCGGTTCGGTGGTCACCCTGGTCCTGCCGGAGCAGCGCCGGGACGTGTCCCGGCTGATGGCCACCGCCGGCATCCGGCCCGAGTCGGTCCAGGTGCGCCCGGGTGACGGGGCGCTGGCCCGGGTCACCGGCGCCCGCGAGCCGTCCGGTGTGCCGGTGACCATCGTCGCTCCGCCGGCGCCCGCCTCCCGGGCACGCACCTCCGGCGGCTCGGCCGCCGACGGTGGCGCCCGCCCGGCACACCGTGCGTCGGGCCGGTCCCGTCGTCCGCGTCGCCCCCGTACCGTCTGATCTTCCTGCGTTCACCGGCCCGTCCCGCTCTCGCGGGGCGGGCCGGTCGCGTCAGCCGTCCGTGCGGCCCACTCGCCGCGCCGACCGGTCGATCCGCCGCGCCGCTCGGTCGGCCGGCTGAGTCGGTAATCAGCCTCGGCTTGGTCGGCTGGCCGACTGCGCCCCGGCCGCCCGTGGTCGAGGCTGACCGACGGGGGGAAACCGGGCGGGGGGCCCGGCACGGGAGGGGTGACCATGGCGGGCGAAGCCGGCTCGGGCGCACTGCGTGAACTGATCCTGGTGGTCGCGGTCGCGCTCGCCGGGTTGTTGCTCGCCATGGTTGCGGCCTTCGCACCCTGGCACGCCACCCCGGCGGGTAACGCTCCCGCCGGTCTGGTGGAGCTGCGCAGTCCTGGCGGCCCGGGCCCCGGCCCGACGGTCGTACACGTGGGCTGAGCAGCGGCCGGCCTACCGGCGCCGGCGGAGGGGCAGGCCCGGTCGGGATCGGTACGAGGTGTGGTCGGGTCGGCGGGGCACCGACCCGACCACATCGCCTCAGTGCCGCGCTCGGTCGTGCCCGACGGCGGCAGCGTCCGACGCGCCAGCTCACGATCGCGCTCGATCCAGGAAATAGGCCCTTCGCCGTGCGGGCGAGGGGCCTACATCAACGATCGAGCGCGATCATGGCCGGGGTGCGCCGGCGCTGACCGGACTCACGAGGTGGTGGTGGCGGGGTCGGTTGATCGGTGGGTGAGCAGGTTGGCCAGGGTGGTGCTGTCGACAACCGTGGCGATCGCGCCGTGCACCGCCAGCCAGACGTCGGTGAGCCCCGCTGCCACTCCGTGATAGCCGGCCCGCTCGGCCGGTAGACCGCGCACCGTGGTGAGCGAGCCGCCGACCGCGCGCAGCACGTCTCCGACGGTGATCTCGTCGGGTGGGCGGGTCAGGGCGTACCCGCCCTCGGCACCGCGGTGGCTGTGCAGCAGACCGGCCCGGCGAAGGTCGAGCAGGATGCCCTGCAGGAAGCTGAGCGGGATGTCCTGCACCTCGGCCAGGCTGGCTGCCTTCACCAACTCGCCGACCTTCTCGCCGTCGCCGCCGCTGGCGGCGGCGACGGCGAGCATCGCCCGGAGCGCGTAGTCGCTGCGCGCGGAGACGTACACGGGTCAGTTGCCCGCCTGGTCGAGCACGCCCCAGCGACGCCGGATCGCCTTGTCCGCCGCGCCGAACGCGGCGTCCACCACTATGCCGACGACCAGGATGACGATCATGACGGCCATCAGCCGTTCCGCGTCCGAGAAATCCCTGGCGTAGGTGAGTTGAGCGCCGATCGACGTCCGCGCGGCGATGACCACGAGCAGTTCACCGGCCATCAGACTGCGCCACGCGAAGGCCCAGCCCTGCTTGAGGCCGGCGACGATCGCGGGCAGCGCGGCGGGCGCGATGACGTATCGGTACAGGTTGAGACCTCGGGCACCCAGGTTGCGGCCGGCGCGCTGCAGCAGCGGCGGGACGTAGTCCACGCCATGGATGACACCGTTGGCGATGGACGGTGCGGCACCGAGCACCACCACGAAGAAGATCGCCTGTTCGCTGAGGCCGAACAGCAGGATCGCCAGGGGAAACCAGGCAATCGACGGCATCGTCTGCAGCGCCGTGATCATGGACCCGATGGCGGCCCGGAGCACCTTCGATCGAGAGACGCCGAGGCCGAGCAGCAGCCCGACGACTACTGCGGCGGCAAAGCCGAAAAACGCACGTCGTGCGGTGGTGGCCAGCCCGTCCCAGAGCGCCTGACTCATGAAGTAGTCGGCGAGGTCGGCGAAGACCGGCCCCGGGCCGGGCAGGGCCCACGGGTCCTTCCAGCCGGTCCAGACCACTGCCTGCCAGATTCCGATGGCGATGGCCAGCGCGGCGAGCTTGGGCCAGGTGGCCGCCCAGATCCGGGCGCCCCGGGAGACATCCTTGTCCCGGCCGGCGATCTCCAGCGCGTCGAGTCCGCTGATCTCCGCGTCGGTACGCGTCGAACTGGTGAGGGTGTCACTGGCCATGGCGGCCCACCTCCGTACGGAGCCGCTCGGTGACCTCGGCGGCGATGGCGGCGACCTCGGGAGAGTCGATCCGGCGAGGGCGCGGGATGTTCACCTCGGTGGAGTAGATGATCCGACCCGGCCGGCTGGAGAGCAGGATGATCCGGTCGGCCAGCCGGGCGGCCTCGCGGACGTTGTGCGTCACGAAGAGCACCGAGAGCTTGCGCTCGGACCAGATCCGTTCCAGCTCGTCGTGCAGGATGTCCCGGGTCATCGCGTCCAGCGCGCCGAACGGCTCGTCCATGAGCAGCACCGGAGTGTCCAGGGCCAGGGTGCGGGCCAGAGCGACCCGCTGCCGCATGCCGCCAGAGAGCTCGTGCGGGCGCTTGCGGCCGAAGTCGGCCAGGTGCACCGTCCGCAGCAGCTCGGCGACCCGCGCGCGGCGTTCGGCCCGGGGAAGCCGGCGCAGCTTGAGGGGCACCTCCACGTTGGCGTCGACGGTCAGCCACGGAAAGAGCGCCGGCTCCTGGAACATCAGGCCCGGGTTGGCGTCGCCGGCCAGGGTGATCTGCCCACCGCTGACCCGGTCCAGCCCAGCCACCAGGTTGAGCAGGGTGCTCTTGCCGCAGCCGGACGCGCCGACCAGACAGACGAACTCGCCGGGCGCGACGTCCAGCGACACACCGTCCAGGGCCAGGACCGCGTTCGCCCCGCGCCCGTACACCTTGGTCACGCCGGAGAGCGCGACCGCGGTGGTCGCGCTCTCCGGCGTCGTCGTGGTCGACGTCATGGCTGAACAACCTCGGGCTTGCCGGCGGCCTTGAGGGCCTTGTTGAGGTAGGTCAGGTCGTACAGGCCCTTGAGGTCGACCGGCTCGGTCAGGCCGACGTCGACGGCGTGGTCGAGCCCGGCCTTGAGCGAGGAGGAGATCGGGTCGTTGGTGAACTCCAACGTCGGCCACGCCTGCTTGATCAGCTTCAGGTCCAACGGCTTTCCGGTGATCTTGCCGATCGCGTCGGAGATGGCCTGCTGCGCCTCGTCCGGCTTGGTGTTGACGAACTCGTTGGCGGCCACCTGGCCGTCGACCAGCTTCTGCACCACGTCCGGGTGCGCCTTGAGGAACTTCGTGCTGACCAGCAGGTTGGTGATGACGAACTTCTTGTCCGGCCACAGGTCGCGCTCGTCGACGAGCACCTTGCCGCCGGCGTTGACCAGGCGGGAGACGAACGGCTCGGGCACCCAGGCGCCGTCGATCGCGCCGCTGTTGAACGTCTCGACCGTCTGGGCGTTCTCCTGCGGCACGATCTTGACGTCGCCGCCACCCTCCTTCGTGGTGGTGAGGCCCTGCTGCTTGAGCCAGTACCGGATCGCCACGTCCTGGGTGTTGCCCAGCTGCGGGGTGGCGATCTTCTTGCCCTTCAGGTCCTGCACCCCGGTGATGGCGGGCTTGACCACCAGCGCCACGCCGCCGGAGGCCGCGCCGGAGACGACCCGGACCGCCTCGCCCTTGGACTTGGAGAAGGCGTTGACCGTCGGGTTCGGACCGATGTAGGTGGCGTCCAGCGCGCCGGAGAAGACCGCCTCGATGGCGGCCGGGCCTGCGTTGAAGGTCTTCGGGTCCAGCTTGACGTTGCTGCCGAGCTTCTCCGCGAAGATGCCCTCCTCCACGCCGACGACCGCCGGCGCGTGGGTGATGTTGGGGAAGTAGCCGAGGCGCAGCGTCACCGGACCGGAGCTGCCGCCCGCGCCCTCACTGTCGTCGCCGCACGCGGCGGTGCTGCCCAGGGTCGCCGCGCCGACCACGGCGAGGGTGGCCAGGGTGACCAACCGGCGCAGGGGGAGCCGTCTCATCGTCCATCCAATCCGCAGTATTCCTACTTAGTTGGTAGGAAGAGTGGGCCAGGCTGCGGTCAGCGTCAAGACCCATCCACATGACGGGATGGCGCGTCTCAGTTATGTCGGCATTTCCTACTAGCTTGCTAGGGTAATCGCCATTCGGTGACCGGCAGAGAGGTGACTCGCGATGACCTTCCACTGGTTCCTGCCCACCTCCGGCGACGGCGACCAGGTCGGTGCCGCCACCGTCACCGCGGGCGCCGCGAGACACGACCGGGCCGCCACGGTGGCCTATCTGGCCGAGGTCGGCCGGGCCGCCGAGGCGAACGGGTTCACCGCCGTTCTCACGCCGGTGGGCGCCGGCTGCCCCGACCCGTGGATCGTCTGCGCGGCGGTCGCCCAGCACACCGAGCGGCTCGGCATGCTGGTCGCGGTCCGGGCCGGCTTCGCGCTGCCCACCCTGATCGCCCAGCAGGCCGAGGCGTTCCAGGCCATCTCGGGTGGCCGACTCTCACTCAACATCGTCACCGGGGGCGACCCGGCCGAACAGCGGGCGTACGGCGACTTTCTCGGGCACGACGACCGCTACGCGCGGACCGGCGAGTTCGTCGAGGTGCTTCGGCGCGCCTGGGCCGGCGGGCCGTTCGACTACGCCGGCAAGCACTACCGGGTCGACGGCGGCGGCCTGGCCACCCCGCTCGCCGTGCCGCCGCCGGTCTACTTCGGCGGCGCTTCCCCGGCCGCCGAGACGGTGGCCGCCCGCCAGGCCGACGTGTACCTGATGTGGGGTGAACCCCCGACGTCGATCGCGGCCCGGGTCGCCCGGGTCCGGGCGCTCGCCGCCGAACAGGGCCGCACCCTGCGCACCGGCCTGCGGCTGCACGTCATCGCCCGGCCGACCAGCGTCGAGGCGTGGGCGGAGGCCGACCGGCTGCTGGCCGGGATGAGCCCGGAGCGGATCGCCGCCGCCCAGGCCCGGTTCCGCCGGATGGACTCGGTGGGTCAGGCCCGGATGGCCGCGCTGAACGCCGGCCGCACCGACGGGCTCACCGTCGCACCGAACCTCTGGGCCGGCGTCGGCCTGGTCCGCGAGGGCGCCGGCACCGCGCTGGTCGGCAGCTACGCCGAGGTCGCGGCCCGGATCGACGAGTACGCCGGGCACGGCGTCGACGAGTTCATCCTCTCCGGCTGGCCGCACCGCGAGGAGGCCGAGCGGGTCGGCGCCGAGGTGCTGCCCCTGGTGAGTGCCCCGGTCGCGGCGGCTCCGGGAAGGTCGCGGGTGGCGAAGGTGTCGACGCGCTAGGGTCGACTCCGTGGCGGCGCGGAGATCCAGAATTCCAGCGACGAAGTATCCGGTCGAGCGGTTCACCCTCGACAACGGCCTGCGGGTGGTGCTCACCCCCGATCGCAGTGCCCCGGTGATCGGGGTGGCGGTGGTCTACGACGTCGGCATCCGCTCGGAGCCGGAGGGGCGCACCGGCTTCGCCCACCTCTTCGAGCACCTGATGTTTCAGGGCTCGGAGAACCTGGAGAAGCTGGCCCACTTCCGGCACGTGCAGGGCGCGGGTGGCACCTTCAACGGCTCCACCCACCTGGACTACACCGACTACTTCGAGACGCTGCCGAGCAACGCGCTGGAACGCGCGCTGTTCCTGGAGGCGGACCGGATGCGCGGCCCCCGGCTGACCGAGGAGAACCTGCGCAACCAGGTCGACGTGGTCAAGGAGGAGATCCGGGTCAACGTCCTCAACCGGCCGTACGGCGGTTTCCCCTGGCTGACCCTGCCGCCGGTCATGTTCGACACCTTCCCGAACGCCCACGACGGCTACGGCTCCTTCGACGACCTGGAGTCGGCGACCGTCGCCGACGCCGCGGACTTCTTCCGCCGCTACTACGCCAGCGGCAACGCCGTGCTGGCCGTCAGCGGCGACATCGACGTGGCCGAGGCGACCGAACTGGTCACCCGGCACTTCGGCGACGTGCCGGCCCGGCCGGCACCGCAACGGCCCGACTTCACCGAGCCCGACCTGAGCGCCGAGCGGCGCACCTCGTACACCGACGCCCTGGCGCCGCTGCCGGCGGTGGCCGGCGCGTGGCGCGTGCCCGACCCGGTCACCGACTTCGCCGGCTACCTGCCGTACGTGGTGCTGGCCGAGGTGCTCACCGACGGTGACGCGTCGCGGCTGGTCGAGCGGCTGGTGCAGCGGGACCGCACGGTGACCAGCCTCGGCGGGTACCTCGGTTTCATGGGCGACCCGTTCGACGTACGCGATCCCACCGCGCTGCTGTTGCAGGCGCACCTGCCGCCCGGCGGCGACGTGGACAAGGTGCTGCGCACCATCGACGAGGAGCTGGACCGGCTGGCCACCGACGGGCTGACCGACGGTGAGCTGGCCCGCACCCAGGCCCGGATGGCCACCCACCTGCTGCGGGACACCGACGCGGTGCTCGGTCGGGCGCTGCGGATGGCCGTGCTGGAGCAGCAACGCGGCGAACCGGGCCTGCTCAACGAGTTGCCCCGGTTGGTCGGCGAGGTCACCGAGGAGCAGGTCCGGGCCGCCGCGGCCACAGTGCGCCCGGAGCGCCGGGCCGCCATCGAGGTCATCCCCGGAGGTGTTCGGTGAGCGCGAGGAGTGAGCCGGTTTTGCGAGCCCCGCAGTCGCGAACGAAGGTGGCACAGTGAGCGTTACGACCACCACCGCTCCGGTCGGGCCGCGGACGCTGCCGCCGCTCGGTCCGACCCGCAAGCTCAAGGTGCCCAAGCAGGCCGAGCGCACGCTGCGCAACGGTCTCACCGTGATCGCCGTACGCCGGCCCGCCGTACCCCTGGTCGAACTGCGGCTCTGGGTGCCGTTCGGCCGGGTGCACCTGGCCCGCGGCGCGATGCTCTCGCAGACCATGCTCTCCGGCACCGAGTCGATGACCAGCGTGCAGATCGCCGCCGAGTTGCAGAAGGTGGGCGGCGGGCTCTCCGCGGGCGTCGACCCGGACCGGCTGATGCTCTCCGGCGCCGGCCTGGTCACCGGGCTGGACCGGATGCTGGAGTTGCTGGCCGAGGTGCTGACCGGCGCCAGTTATCCCGGCGACGAGGTGGCCACCGAACGGGACCGGCTGGTCGACCGGATCCAGGTGGCGCAGAGCCAACCGGCCCACCTGGCCCGGGAGGCGCTGCTGAAGCGGATCTACGGCCGGCACCCGTACGCGACGCAGACGCCGGAGCCCGGTCAGATCCGGGCCGTCCGGCCGGCGGCGCTGCGCACCCTGCACTCGGAGCGGGTCCATCCGGCCGGCGCGCAGTTGGTTGTGGTCGGTGACGTGCAGCCGGAGAAGGCGCTGGACGCGGCCGAGCGGGCGCTCGGCGGCTGGTCGGGTCCCGGGCGGGTGGCCGAGCTGCCGGCGACCCCGCCGCTGGAACCGGGGCCGCTGCTGCTGATCGACCGACCGGGCTCGGTGCAGTCCTCGCTGCGGATCGCGCTTCCGGCGGTGTCGCGCACCGACCCCGACCACGCCCCGCTGCAACTGGCCAACCTGATCTTCGGCGGTTACTTCTCCTCCCGATGGGTGGAGAACATCCGCGAGGACAAGGGCTACACGTACGGCCCGCACTCGGTGATCGAGCACTCCGTCGCCGGGTCGGTACTTGTCGCCGCCGCCGACGTGGCCACCGAGGTCACCGGTCCGGCGCTGCTGGAGACGACGTACGAGCTGGGGCGGTTGGCGTCGCTGCCACCGAAGCCCGAGGAGTTGGAGCAGGCCCGGCAGTACGCCCTGGGCACCCTCCAGCTCGGCATGTCCACCCAGGCCGGGTTGGCGGCGTTGACCAGCGCGTACGCGGGCAACGGTCTGCGCCTGGACTTCCTCGCCGAGTACGCGGCGAGGTTGGCGAAGGCGAGCATCGACGACGTCGCGCAGGCGGCGGCCCGGTACCTGGCACCTGCTCGGGCGGCGATCGTGGTGCTCGGCGACGCGGAACGGGTCACCCCGGGGCTGTCCGCGCTGACCACGGTCCACACCGAGCTGAAGGCGTGAGCGAGCGAGCCATGGGGTTCAGCAGCGGAGCGTCGGTGTGAGCGAGCGGAGCGAGCGAACCATGAGGTTCAGCAGCGGGCCCTCTCGCGGCGGCGCGGAGCGTAGCGGAGCGTCGGTGTGAGCGGGGAGGCGGCGCCGCCGTTGGCGCGGTCCACGCTGGACCGGGCGGCGCACCGGCGGGGTGACTCGCAGTGGTTGACCGAGGCGTGGCTGCGCGCTCGGGTGCTGCTGCTCGATTCGACCGCCGAGGGTCGGACGCTGGCCCGCACCGAGACGTCGCCACCGGCGTTGGTGCTGTTCGGGGCGGGCGACGTGCCCGCCGGGTCCGAGGCGACGGCGATGTTCCTGGGTGTCGAGCCGGACGGGGTGCCGGTCTTCGCGGTCGACGCGCCGCTGCCGGCGATCCCGGGGACCCGGGCGGTCCACCTCCGGGAGGTGGGTCACCTGCTCGCCGACCGGGAGGCCGGCATCTTCACCACCGCGTTGGCCCTGGTCAACTGGCACACCCGCCACGGTTACTCGACGAGCACCGGCGCGCCGACCGCGATGGACGAGGCCGGTTGGTCCCGGGTGGACCGCAACGGTGGGCGGATCTGGCCGCGTACCGACCCGGCGATGATCGTGCTCGTGCACGATGGCGTGGACGGCCCGGACGGCCGCTGCCTGCTCGGCAACAACGCCAGTTGGCAGGGGACTCCGGGGGGTCGGCGCTACTCCTGCCTGGCCGGCTACGTGGAGCCGGGCGAGTCGGCGG
Source organism: Micromonospora sp. NPDC005220 (assembly GCF_040607895.1). Taxonomy (NCBI): domain Bacteria; kingdom Bacillati; phylum Actinomycetota; class Actinomycetes; order Micromonosporales; family Micromonosporaceae; genus Micromonospora; species Micromonospora sp. NPDC005220. The sequence continues at coordinate 56,504 of NZ_JBEXHP010000004.1, read as the reverse complement.
AGGCGGCCGTGCTGCGCGAGGTTCGCGAGGAGGTGGGCATCGGGGTCGAGCGCATCGGGTACGTGGGCAGCCAGGCCTGGCCGTTCCCCGGCTCGCTGATGCTGGGCTTCCTGGCCACCGCGAACCCGACGGAGCCGGTGCGGGTCGACCCGTCCGAGATCGCGTACGCCCGGTGGTTCTCCCGGCAGGAGATCGGGGCGGCGTTGGCCGGGCAGACGGTGGACGCGGGCGACGGGGCACGGCTGATCCTGCCGCCTCCGTCGTCGATCGCGCTGTTCCTCATTCACCGCTGGCTGGACGGCTGGGTGGACGCCGACCGCTGAGCACGGTCCCGACCCGTGGCCGCCGTTGCCGCGGCGGTCACGGGCCGGGAACACGGGCCGTCGTGGTCGGTGGGTGCGAGAAACGCGGCGGGGGAGCCGGTCCGACCACGACGGACGACCTGTGGATTCAGGTGCCGGTGCGGCCCGATCTGTGTCGGAAGGCGGGCCGCGGCTCGATCAGCGGGAGGACCTTGACCCGTTGCTTGCCGGCGCGGACCGCGCCGACGGTGGCCAGGGCTCGGGCCAGCAGCAGTGCGGCGTCCCGGTCCTCGGCGTGCACGATCTGCCGTCGCGGCTCGGGCGTGGTCGTCTCGTCGCGAAGCCGGTGGCCGTCCGCCCAGGCGGCGGCGATGTCCCCGTCAGCGACGGCGCGGATGTCGGTGCGAACGATCAGGAACCGCATGAGGGTCTCCGGATGAACCGCGACGGATGAGCCAGTGTGGAAGTTCCACGTACTCGAGGTCATGCTACGCCCCGTGTTCGTCTCAGCAAGTGAAACGCGCCTTTCGATTTCGGGCGTCGTCCGATCGGCGGATGGCTGCTCAGCGGGGTCGGCGGGCTCGCAGCGCGACGGGTCGGCGGGTGGTGACGCGACGGGGCCGCCGGCAGTGTGCCGACGGCCCCGTACCCGATCATCGGATCAGTTCAGATCGAACTGGCCCTTCTTCGCTCCGGTGATGAAACCGAGCCACCCCGCGCGGTTGAACAGCAGCACCGGACCGCCCCGGTCCTTGCTGTCGCGCAGGGCGACCGCCGACGGGCCGGTGGCGAGCGGGGCGACCTCCACGCAGTTGGAGGTCTGGCTGCGGGTGCTGGTACGCCACGGGGCGTCCGCCAACGAGTGGGCGGAGACGGACGGCGTTTTGCGGATGTCGTTCATGGTTCTGCTCCTGATGTGCAGCGATCCAATGGGACGAGTGGTGCCGCACGTCCCGACGGAGGGTCCCCCGTGGATCACCGGTCCGTCAGTCGCCCCGAATCCCGGCGGCGTTGGGTCGGCGCCGTTGCCGGCCCGAACGCCACTGTGGATGGGGGCGTCGCCTCGGTCAGCCGTCCCGTCGACTCGATCAGCCAGGAGAGGGTGTCCGAGGCGTCAAGTGCCGCCGTGCATAGCCACTCGAACACCACTTTATAGCGATTTAGCGTGATTGACTCGGTCGACATGACGTCGGTGAAGCCACCTTCGATGGCCAATGTCTCCGGATCGAGGGGATCGGCGAACCGATAGACCGAGAAAGCGGTCGGCGGAAGGTACCAATCGCCGATCTGGGTGTCCCGGAGAAGCACGTGCAGGGTCACGTTGGGCAGCAGGGCCAGCTCACAGAGTTGGAGCAGCTGCTCGTGCAGCACCTCCGGCGGCCCGGCACGGCGGCCGAGAGCCGCCTCCTCCAACACGGCGGTGTAGCGGGGCGCGTGCGGCTCCCGGGTGAGCAGCGACTGGCGGGCCAGCCGCGCCTGCACCTCGGTCTCCGGCTCGTCGCCGGGCTCCGGCTCACCCGCGCCCGCGTTCACCTGGCGGGCTGACACGATCCGGAGCTGGGCGTACCCGGGGGTCTGCAACAGACCCGGCACCAGCACCGGGTTGTACTCGGAGATCTCCGCGCAGCCCGCCTCCAACTCGGCCCAGCCGCGCTGTTGCTGCGTCATCACCGGGAAGTTCTTCAACCAGCCGCGCATGTCGCCGGCCTCGTTGGTGATGCCCAGCAGTTCGTCGTGCAGCGCCTGGTCGGCGCCGTAGAGGTCGAGCAGGTCGCTGACGTCCTGCGGGTCCGGTCGGCTGCGGCCATTCTCCAGGCGGGACAATTTGGACGCGGAGGCCCAACCGATACGCTCGATGACCTGATCGCCGGTGAGGCCCGCGGCCTCACGCAGGCGGCGCAGCTCGATGCCCAACCGGCGACGACGCAGGATCGGGCTGGGTGCGGCAGGAGGCACAGTGTCCTCTTTCCCGTCGACCGCCGCAGACGCGACGGTAACTGTATGAAATTCGCCCCCCACGGTCAGTATGGACGGCGCGACCGGTGTCGGAGGTTCCGGCGAGGGCGTGTCTTGCGAAAATCGGACCACGGAATGCCGGACGACGACGGACCCGCGGTCGCGGCCCGTCGACCTCGCCCACCTGGGCACGCCATCCCGCCGGAGGGACCCCATGCGCACGATCCTGCGCCGACCCGACTTCCGCCTGCTCTTCGGCGGTCTGCTGGCCAGCATGACCGCCGAGTCGATCCTGCTGCTCGCACTCGCCATCTGGGTCAAGGATCTGACTGGCTCGAACGGGTTGGCCGGTGCCACGATCTTCGCGGTCATCGCGCCGATGACGCTGGCACCGCTGGTCGGCTGGGTCGTCGACCGCTACCCGCGCCGGCCGTTCTTCGTGGCCGCGAACGTGATGACCGCGGCCCTGCTCACCCCGCTGTTCACCGTCCGCGACGCGGGTGACGTCTGGATCGTCTACCTGGTGGCCGCCCTGTACGGACTCTCGTCCATCACGCTCGGCGCGGCGCTCAGTGGGCTGATCCGCGAGATGGTGCCGGTCGAACTGCTGGCCGAGGCGAACGGCGTGCTGCAGACCGTACGTCAGGGGATCCGACTGGTCGGCCCGCTGGTGGGCGCGGCGCTCTACGCGGCGCTCGGCGGGTGGGCGCTGGCCGGGATCGGCATGGTCGGATTTCTGACCGCGGCGGCGGTGGTCACCGCGCTGCCCACTCCGCAGCAGGTGCCGCCGGCCGTGCGGCTGCGGTGGCCGGCCGAACTGGGCGCCGGCCTGCGGCACCTGGCCGGCGAGCCGGCCCTGCGACGGGCCCTGCTCGGCTACGGGCTCGGGTCACTGGTGATGGGCTTCAGCGAGTCGCTCATCTTCGCCTACGTCGACCAGGGGCTGAACCGGGACGCCGCGTTCGTGGGCGTGCTGGTCACCGTGCAGGGCGTCGGTGGGTTGCTCGGTGGGCTCTGCTCACCGATGCTGGTCCGCCGGCTCGGTGAGGTCGGCACGCTGGCCGCCGGGGTCGCCTTCTTCTCTCCGGCCGCGCTCGCGCTCGCGTACCCCGATCTGCGGCTCGGGTTCGCGGCGGTGCTGCTGGCCGGGGTCTCGCTCCCGCTGACGATGGTGGGGCTGCACACGCTGATCCAGCGGCGCACCCCGCCGTCGCTGGTCGGCCGGGTCGCCGCGGCCACCCAGGCGGTGGTCAGCGGACCGCAGGCGTTCTCCATCGGGGCGGGTGCCCTGCTGGTCGGGTTCCTGGACTACCGGTTGCTGTTCGCGCTGGTCGGGGTGGCCACCCTGGCCGCCGGCAGCTACCTGTGGCGGGGCCGGCACCTGAGCGCGCCGAGCGGCGCCCGCCCGCCGACGCCGCCCACCCGCCCGACGCTCCCGGCGCCCCGCCGGCCGGCCGAGGACACCGAACTCCCGGCACCACCGACCATCGCCACCGTGACCCGTTCTCCGAACACGACGAGCGGCCGCCCCGGGTGGGACGGCCGCTCGTCGGGATTAAACCGGCAGATCAGGCGTTGAGCGTCTCCAGGTGCTGCTTGACCTGGGTGATCGAGGGATTCGTCAGGGCACTGCCGTCGGCGAAGCGCAGCGTCGGCACCGTCTGGTTGCCGCCGTTGACGCTCATCACGAACTCCGCGGCCGTCGGGTCCTGCTCGATGTCGACCACCTCGTACCCGATGCCCTCCCGGTCGAGCTGCGACTTCAGCCGGTGGCAGTAGCCGCACCAGGGGGTGGAATACATCGTCAGCATCCTCAGATCCTCCAACTCCTCCGGCCGCGGCTTGCGGATCAAGCCGAGGCTGTTCGCTGCAACGCTGGGAGGAGCTGAGATGATTCCTGGTTGTGGTGGTTCACTCAGCGTCGGAACAGGTGCTCGCCGGGCTGGACCCTGAGCAACGCTCCGCGGTGACCGCACCCGCCGGCCCGGTCTGCATCCTGGCCGGTGCCGGCACCGGCAAGACCCGGGCGATCACCTCCCGAATCGCCCACCGGGCGCTCTCCGGGGAGATCTCCCCCCGGCACGTGCTCGCGGTCACCTTCACGGCCCGCGCGGCCGCCGAGATGCGGAGCCGGCTCACCCTCCTCGGGGTGGGAGGTGTCCAGGCGCGCACGTTTCACGCCGCCGCGCTGCGACAGGTGCGGTACTTCGCGCCCCGGCTGCTGGCCGGCCGGGCCATGCCCGAACTGCTGGACAGCAAGGTGCGACTGGTCACCCTCGCCGCCGCCCGGGTCGGCCTGCGCACCGACCGGGCCGCCGCCCGCGACCTGGCCGGCGAGATCGAGTGGGCGAAGTCGTCGCTGGTCGAGCCGACCGAGTACGTGGTGGCCGCGGCGCGGGCGCTGCGCGACACGCCGCACGAGCCGGCGAAGGTGGCCGACGTGTTCACCGCGTACGAGCAGCTCAAGCGCTCGAACGGTGTGATCGACTTCGAGGACATGCTGCGGGCCGCGGTGTGGGGCATTGAGGAGCACCCGGACGTCGGCGAGCAGGTCCGTGGCCAGTACCGGCACTTCGTGGTCGACGAGTACCAGGACGTCAACCCCCTCCAGCAGCGGCTGCTGGACGCCTGGCTGGGCGGCCGGGACGACCTGACAGTGGTCGGCGACGCGAGCCAGACGATCTACTCGTTCACCGGGGCTACCTCCGCGTACCTGGTCGACTTCCCCCGCCGACACCGCCGCGCCACGGTGATCCGGCTGGTCCGTGACTACCGCTCCACCCCGCAGGTGGTCGGGCTGGCCAACGCGGTGATCTCCCAGGCCCGGGGCACCGAGGCGCGCCTGCGGCTGGAGTTGAGCGGGCAGCGCCCGCCCGGCCCCGAGCCGGACCTGCGGATCTTCACCGACGAGCCGGCGGAGGCGAACGCGGTCGCCGCGCGCTGCCGGTCGCTGATCGACGCGGGCACACCGGCGAAGGAGATCGCCGTGCTGTTCCGCGTCAACGCGCAGTCCGAGGCGTACGAGAAGGCGCTCACCGAGGCCGCGGTGCCGTACGTCGTGCAGGGCGCGGAGCGGTTCTTCGAACGGGCCGAGGTGCGCCAGGCGATGGTCGCGCTGCGTGCCGCCACCCGCTCCATCCCCGGCGAGACACCGTTGCCGGCCGCCGTCGTCGAGGCGCTCACCGCCGTCGGCTGGGCCCCGGACGCGCCCCCGGCCGGTGGTGCGGCCCGCGAGCGGTGGGAGGCGCTGTCCGCGCTGGTCCAGCTCGCCGAGGAGTACGCGGCCACCCCCGAGGTCGTGCCGATCGGCGAGGCCGCCTCGGTGGAGCGCCCGGTCACCCTCACCGACTTCACCGAGGAGTTGGCACGCCGGGCCGCCCAGCAGCACGTACCGACGGTGGATGGGGTGACGCTGGCGTCCCTGCACTCGGCCAAGGGGTTGGAGTGGGACGCGGTCTTCCTGGTCGGCCTCGCCGAGGGCACCCTGCCCACCACGTACGCCAAGACCGTCGAGCAGGTCGAGGAGGAGCGCCGGCTGCTCTACGTCGGGATCACCCGCGCCCGGGAGTGGCTCTGGCTGTCGTACGCCGCCGCGCGCTCGCCGGGCGGACGGGCCCGGCGGCCGTCGCGGTTCCTGCCTCAACTGGACCGTTCCGGCGGCACCGAACGGGCGACCGGCGACACCGGCTCGACCCGGCGTCCCGAGCGGCGGCGAACCCAGATCGTCTCCTGCCGGATCTGCGGCGCCACCCTGCTCGCCGGCCCGGACCGCAAGCTCGGCCGCTGCCCCACCTGCCCGTCCGATATCGACGATGAGCTGCACGAACGGCTGCGCGAGTGGCGGCAGCGGGTGGCCGGTGCGCAGAAGGTCCCGGCGTACGTGGTCTTCACCGACGCGACGCTGATCGCGTTGGCCGAGCGGCGACCCGGTCGGCCGGAGGAGCTGATCGCCATCGCCGGTATCGGCCCACGCAAGCTGGGCCTCTACGGCGAGTCGGTGCTGGCCCTCGTGGCCGGTGCCGGGGTGGACGATGTCTGCCCAGAGAAAACTTTCGAAATCTCGTCGTAAATTCGTTTGCCCTCGCCCCGGCGCGAGGAATAGCCTCAGGACACACCACGCGAGCGGCGCCATTCTGGCTGCTCACGGGGTCGGTCCAGTCGATTCGAGGAACGTGAGGGAGGTGGCACCCGTGGAGATCTTCACCTATGAGCGTCTGGCGGCGATGCCGTCTGTCCACGCTCCGCTGTCGGCTGTCCGGGTGGCCCTTACGGCTGCACGACCGTCGGTTCCGCAGGTGCACCAGGTTCAGGCCGAGCTGATCCTGACCGTCGCGCCCGCTGGAGTCGAGGGGACCAGTGGCTTCACGGGCAATGGCATCCGGGTCGCCAAGAAGCGCATGGATGTCCGCGGCGTTCCACCTCGAGGTAAACCGGTCTGACCATCAGACTCCGGCTCACCTCGAGGCCGCGGAACCCGCATACCGGGATCCGCGGCCTCAGTTTTTTGCCCGCCGTAAGTACGTCGGAATGCGATCCACGAGATCGAAGTGAGAGAGAGGTGACCGGGAGATGAGTCTGGCGTTGGCCCCCCTCGACATGAGCGTCGAGATGGAGGCGAACCTGCCCTGCCGGAAGTTCGACCCCGACCTGTGGTTCTCCGACTCGCCCACCGAGCTCGAGCTGGCCAAGTCGCTCTGCGGGGACTGCCCGCTGCGCGTCGAGTGCCTGGCCGGAGCCGTTGAGCGAGCGGAGCCGTGGGGCGTCTGGGGCGGCGAGATCTTCGAGCGTGGCGCGGTTGTCCCGCGTAAGCGGCCCCGTGGCCGTCCGCGTAAGGAGGACGTCGCCCGTGACGCCGAGCTTCGGGTCGAGGCCGAGGCGCGCCTGGCGGCCAGTGGGCTGTCCGAGGTGCGTGGTGCGGTCCGGCTGGCAGCCTGACATGTTCCCGACCCGTTCCAACTACGCCGGTGCCACACCGGCAGTGAGTGAGAAAACGATGTTGAACGTTCCGAGTGGAGCCTTCGAGATGCAACTACTCCACGAAGCGTTGACCAGGGCTCGAATGCGCCGGCCTCAGGCCGGTCGTACCACCACGAGCACTGAGGCAACCCGATCCGCCCGTACCGTCGCCATGACCGGCCGCAACCAGGCGGCTCGCGACCTGGGCGTTCTCTAGTACCACTCCACACAGAAGGGCGGGTGCCGACCGGCACCCGCCCTTCGCCATGTCGTCAGGCGACCGGGCCTCGTCGTCAGGCGACCGGTTTCGTCATCAGGCGACCGGGGCGAAGCCGGGCAGCCAGCGCTCCAGGATGCTCCGGTACGGGGCCTTCGCCTCCAACTGGCAGAGCACCCCGATCGACCCGAGCGTCACCCGGTGGATCAGCAGGTACGACGGTGGCAGGTTGAGCTTCCTGCTCAGCTGGTACGTGGGGGAGCGAGGGCTGGCCAGTCGACCCGCCTCGGCCCGTAGCCAGGCCCGGGTGAACCGGAAGCCGTCCGCCGCGATGGGCTCCAGCATGGGGCGGATGAAGTCGAGCACCCCCTCGGCGTCGATCTCCTCGGCCGAGCTGATGAACCCTTCCGACCGCAGCCCCGCCACGACCCCGTCGGCATCGCCGCGCAGGGCCATCGCGGCGATCCGACCGATCGGCTCCGGGGTGCCCTCCGGCATCCGGGCCACCGCACCGAAGTCGATCACCCCGAGCCGGCCGTCGGGCAGCAGCCGGAAGTTTCCCGGGTGCGGGTCGGCGTGCAGCAGCCCAGCCCGCTGCGGCGCGGAGAGGTGCAGGGTGGCCATCAACCGGCCCGCCTCGTCCCGATCCTCCTCGGTGCCCTCACGAATGATGTCGGCCAGTGGGGTGCCGGTCACCCACTCGGTGACGAGCACCCGGGGCGAGGCGTTGATCACCTGCGGGATGTAGATCTCCGGGTCGTCGGCGTACGCGGCGGCGAAGGCGCGCTGCGACTCGGCCTCCAACTCGTAGTCCAACTCCTCGGTGATCCGTTCGCGCAGCTCGGCCAGGAGCGGCTTGACGTCGAGGCCGGGCTGGATGGCCCGGAACATCCCGCCCAGTCGGGAGAGCTGCTTGAGGTCGGCGAGCAGGGCGTCGCCGGCTCCCGGATACTGGATCTTGACTGCTACGTCGCAGCTGTTCGGAGCCCCCGACTCGTCGAACCCCGGCTCGCGCCAGCGCGCCCGGTGCACCTGACCGATGCTCGCGGCGGCGGCCGGGACGTCGTTGAACTCGACGAACAGCTCCCGCCAGTCGGGGCCGAGCTGCTCGGCCAGCACCTTGTGCACGCTGGCGGCCGGCAGCGGCGGCGCCGCCTCCTGCAACTTCGTCAGCGCCTGCCGGTAGGGTGCGGCGATCTCCTCCGGTAGAGCCGCCTCGAAGACCGACAGCGCCTGGCCGAATTTCATCGCCCCGCCCTTGAGCTGGCCCAGCACGCTGAACAACTGCTCGGCGGTGCGCTGCTGAATCTCCGCGGAGATCACGTCGGAGGCGAGCCCGGTGACGCGCTTTCCCATCCCGAGCACGGTCCGGCCGGCGAAGCCGAGCGGCAGGGCGGCGAGCTTGGCGGTGCGGGACACGGCGCGGCGTGGGATGTCGGTCACCCGGTCATTGTTACCGACCGGAGGGCCCCGCTGCTGCTCTGCGGCCGGGCTGGTGCGGACACTCGGCCCTGCGAGCACCCACACGCCGGGTGCGGCGGCCAACCTCGACGACGAAAACAGCCGGCGCCGGTGATCTCCATGGCGCCACCCAGCGTCTCCGGCTGACCTCCGTCCAGCTGCGTCAGCGCCTCGGCCAGCGCGTACCCGCAGGCCACGAGGAGCGTGCCGGTCGTTCCGGCGGCCACCGGGTCGGCGGCGGCGAGTTGAGCGGCGAGCCGCGGCCAGTCCGGGTCGCGGTCGGCCCGGTGCAGCTCGACGCAGTGCAGGCAGGGCCCGGCCGGTGGGCGGACCAGCGGCCCGATCACCGGTACGCCCTCGCGCAGCGTGACCAGCAGGTGCGGCTGCCGGCGCTGGGCGAGACCGGCGGCGAGCAGCGCGGGGGGCCGGTCCGTGCCGAGCTGAATCACCAGGTCGATCCGGCTGGCGCGATTGGAGTGGGTGCCGGTGCCCGGTGCGACGCGGTTGACCGCAGCCCGCACCGCCGGTGCCAGCGGGCGACCGAGGTCGGTGGCGGGGATGCCCGTGCCGATCAGGTCGACGGGGCGTACCGGGCCGGTGAGCTGGGGAATCACCTGCCCCACGCCGGACTGGGCCAGCGCCACCGTCAGCGGTCCGCCGAACGCTCCGGGGCCGGTGAGCAGGACCCGAGCCGCCCGCCGGCGACGCAGGACCTGCGCGGGCGTGCCGGGCAGTCGGGCGGCGGCCAGGGCCAGTGCGCCGGCCTCCGCCGCGAGCCGGGCACGGACCGGGCCGGTCAGGTCGCGGGGGAGCAGGCTGTGCGCCGGCACCAACAGGCCGGCGGCCCGCAGGGTGTCGAGCAGGGTACGCGCGTCGTCGGCGCTGACCTGGGCGGTCGCTGCGTGGGCGAGCACGGTGCGTTCGCTACGGGTGCCGTCGAGCAGGTCGAGCAGGTGGGCGGCGCGGGGGTTGGCCAGCTCCAGTAGGACGGCCGGCCCGGGGCCGACGCCGAGCTGGAGGGTGTGCCGGTCCCGCCAGAGCCGGTTGAGGCCGGGTAGCAGGGTGGGCCGGGGCAGTACGGTGCGGCTCATGGTCACGAATCGTGACCGCTACTTCGCATTCAGTCGATCGTTGTCCACAGGTGGCCAGGCCCCTGTCCAGCGCTATCCACAGGATTTGGCGAGTTTTCCACAGCCCGCCGTCCCTGCTGTCGCTCACCCGACAGGCCGCCGACGCCAAGAGCGCCGAATTCCCGATCGGCAACGGGGGGCGGGGTGGCCGCCCGGCCACCCCGCCCCCCGTTCAACCGTTCGGGTCAGACCTTGGCCTTGCCCAGGATGCGGTTCACTGTTGTTCCGCATACCGGACACTTGCCCTTGGCCATGTTCATTCCGGTCTTCGAGACCTCAATGTGCCCCTCGAAATCCCGCTTCTCCTTGCACTTCACGCAGTAACCGTTGTAGGTCGTCTGGGCCTGGTCGGCCACGGTGCCCTCCTCGTCTCGTCCGCCGGTCAATGCCGTCCCGGCGGGGTGCCCGGCGGCGGGCCACACGGGGCGCCGGCGCTGGGTCTCACTCCGCGGCCACCTTCGTGACCGCTGGTTCGCGGACCCTACCCAGGTCTGGGCAGTTCCATGTCAGCTGTGCATCGACACTGTGAGCAAGTCGACGTCGAGAGTGTGCATGGCGAAATAGGTCGGATAAGTCAGTTTGGCGGGGACACGCCGACCAAACCCTGACAGCCACCCGTGCGAGTGCCCCCGCAGCGGCATCCGAGACGGTGATCACCTACGGTGGGGACGTACCGCGTACCGGTGTGATCGGCGTTCACCAAGGGTGACGAGATGGCGCGATGACGCCGCGGTCAAGAAATTTTCGGGACGCCTGGCGACCAATCACCATTTTCTGGGCGCGTGTCGTGCGATTGACTCTTGCGGACCCCTGGTCAGTGGGCATTAGCTTTCCTTCGTGACACGTAGCCGAGGCTGCGCGGGCCAGTGATGGCGGGGACGCGCAAGCCGGTCGTCGAGGTACGGCGCAGCCAGCGTCGACGACGCACGGTGTCCGCGTACCGTGACGGTGAGCGAGTGGTCGTCCTCATCCCCGAGCAGTTCTCCCGGGCCGAGGAGAGCGAGTGGGTCGACCGGATGCTCGCCCGACTCGCCGCCCGGGAGGGGCGACTCGCCCGCTCCGACGCCGAGCTGCTGACCCGCGCCAACCGGCTCATCGACCTCTACCTCGCCGGGTACGCCAGCAAGGCGGTGCCGGCCAGCGTGCGATGGGTTACCAACCAGAACGGCCGATGGGGCTCCTGTACGCCGGCAGACCGCAGCATCCGAATCTCGCACCGCGTCCAGGACATGCCCGAATGGGTGATCGACTACGTGTTGCTCCACGAGCTGGCCCACCTCATCGTGCCCAGCCACAACGCCCGGTTCTGGGCGTTGGTCGGTCGCTACCCCAAGGCGGAACGCGCCCGCGGCTACCTCGAAGGGGTCGCCGCCGCCTCCTGCGCACCGATCCCCACCTGATCCCCACTGCCGACCCTCGCCGGGGTGAGTCGGGCCGGGTGGGGTGGCCGCTCGGGGTGGGACGCTAGAGGATCTATTCCAAGGGACCTGACCGCCGCGCCCGTCGGTCGGGGACGTGTCGCGGCGAGTCGACCTCCGGCCGCGACAGGGGCCAGACGTTCCCATGCGGCACGACCTCGGGCCGCTTCACCCGCCATCGCTGGCAATCTTGGACACTTTCCGTTAGCTGCTAACGGAAACTGTCCAAGATCTACCCTGTCAACCGCCTCGGACGGCGTCGCCGGCACGGTCTTCGACCATCAGACGCACCAACACCTCCGCTCACCGAACCCTTGGCATAGATCGTCTAGGGTCGGGGAATGGCGCGACGGGTGGTGGTGGCGATGCTCGGGCCGGTGCACTGGTCGCCGCCCGGCGTCGACCTGGCGGAGTGGCGGGCGGCTCTCGCGGAAGACGTCATCGACCTGCTCGCCACGCTCAATGAGGTGGAGGTCGCGGTCGCGGTGACTCCGGCCGACCGGGCTCTGGCCGATGCGCTGGTGTGGCCCGGCACCGCGGTGTACGAGGTGACCGAGCCGACGCCGAACGCCGTGTTCGCCGCGCTGGACGGGTACGACCAGGCGGCCGTGCTGGTCAGTGACGTTCCTGACCTGCCCGCACTGACCGTCGGCAAGCTGCTCCGCCCACTCACCACCCGGCCGGTCGCGGTGGCTCCGGTCGAGGGCGGCGGCCCCGGTCTGCTCGGGGTCGCGGTACGACTGCCCGCGCCGGACTGGTTGCCGACGCTGGAACTGGACACGGCGACGCCGGCTCAGGCGCGGGCCAATGCCCCCCGCCAGGGTGACGTGGCGGTCACCGCCGGCTGGCGACGACTGCGCGGCCCGGCTGACCTGGCCACGCTGGACCCAGCCTTCGAGGGGTGGGAAGCGACCCGCGCCCTTCTCTCCGGGTCGGGCCGACCCGGCTGAACCGTCAGCCTGCCCGCCGGTAAGGCCGACCGGCAACTGCCCGGCCAGCCCCGTGATGCCCCGGCCGGAGCAGCCAGCCCCCGGTGCCCGGCCAGCCCCCGGTGCCCGGCCAGCCCGAGCTCAGTTACCAACCCCGCCGGCCGCCGCGCCCGGTTGCCCGCTGTCGATCATGCGGGCGACCGGGCGCAGGCAGTCGTTGTGCGGACGTCAGGACTTGGCGTCGCCGTCGGTCTCGTCCGACTGACCGGGCTGGCCCGGCTGATCCGACTGGCCGGGGGCCTTCTCCTCCATCCCGCCGGGCGCGGTGAAGTCGAAGCTGTCCAGCTCGCTGAGGTCCGTGTCGTTCATGGCGAAGGCGACCGGGTCGGCGAAGTCGTCGTCCGACGGGAGCAGGTCCGGGTGGCCCCAGACGGCGTCGCGGCCCTCGATGCCACGGTGCTCGGTGAGCGCGGCCCAGAGCGCTGCTGCCTCGCGTAGCCGGCGGGGCCGCAGCTCCAGACCGACCAGCGCGGCGAAGGTCTGCTCGGCGGGACCACCGGCGGCCCGGCGACGGCGGAACGCCTCGCCCAACCGGACGACGTTGGGCAGCCGGTCGCTGGCGGCGCTGTCCACGACGTGGCACACCCAGCCTTCGACCAGGGCGAGCGCGGTCTCCAAGCGGGCCAGTGAGGCCTTCTGCGCCGGAGTGTCCTCCGGGGTGAAGATGCCCTCCAGGGCGATCGCCTGCATCGACTCGGGGTCGGTCGGGTCGACCCGGCCCATCGCCTCCTCGATCGCCTCCCGGTTGACCCGGATGCCCGAGGCGTACATCTCGACCGCGCTGAGCACATGCCCGCGCAGCCACGGGACGTGCTGGAACAGCCGCTGGTGGGCGGCCTCGCGCAGCGCCACGTAGAGGCGGACCTCGTCCTCGGGCAGCTCCAGGCCCTCGCCGTACGCCCGAATGTTGGCCGGGATCAGCGCGGCCGTGCCGGCCGGGCCGAGCGGCAGCCCGATGTCACCGGCGGAGAGCACCTCCGCGGCGAGCGAACCGAGGGCCTGGCCCAGCTGACCGCCGAAGAGCGCGCCACCGAGGGAGGCCACCATCGACTGCATCGGGCCGAGCTGGGCGCGCGCCTCCGGTGGCACCAGGTCGCCCATCGCGCCGACCATCCGGCTGGCGACCGGGTCGCACAGCTTGCGCCACACGTCCAGCGTCTTGAAGATCCACTCGTTGCGGTTCCAGGCAACCGGGTTCTGGATGCCGGAGGGCCACGCCGAGGCGGGCTCCAACCACAGGTCGGCCAGGCGCAGAGCCTCCTCGACCGCGTTGCGTTCGTACATCGACACCGCCGGGTCACCGGCGGCCGCGAGCTGGCTGGCGGCTACCTGCCGGGCCAGGTCCCAGTTGACCGGCCCACTGCCCGGCGCGGAGAGCAGGTGCTGCAACTGCGACATGAACTGCTGCATCTGCGCGGGATCGTTGGGGTCTGGTGGCTGCCCACCCGGGAGCGCGAAACCGAACGGAATATCAGGCACGACATCTACGGTACGCGGACCGCGCCCCAGGTAGTCGCCGCTGGCGTTGCGCTGAGGGCGAAGTCGCGCGGCGCATCCGGCGGATGACCCGTGGCCGGTCGGTACGCTCTGCGGCATGAGACGTCGTGGCCTGACGGTCCTGCTCGGTGCCCTGTTCACCGCCCTGCTGAGCATCGGGGTGCTCCGGGTGCCGATTCCGTACGTGGTGCTGGGCCCGGGTCCGACTGTCAACACCCTCGGCACGTCCGACGGTAAGGAGGTCATCCAGGTCTCCGGTCGGGAGACCTCGACCTCGGCCGGCCAGTTGCGGTTGACCACGGTGGGGGTGCAACCCACGGTGCGGTTGCGGGGGGCGATCGCGGGCTGGTTCTCCGACGACGAGGCGGTGGTGCCGCGCGAGCTGGTCTACCCGCCGGGGGAGTCGACGGAGCAGGTCGAGCAGCGCAACGCCGAGGATTTCAAGGCGTCGCAGACCAGCGCGGAGACCGCCGCGCTGCGGGAGTTGGGCTTTCCGGTGCAGGTGGTGGTCAAGACGGTGGCCGGGGACGGCCCGGCGGCCGGGGCGCTGAAGGCCGGCGATGTGATCACCTCGGTCGACGGCCAGCCGGTGCCGGTGGCCGCGAAGGTCACCGAGCTGGTCCGGGCCAAGCCGGCGGGCACGGCGTTGACCATCGGCTACACCCGGGACGGCGTGCCGGCCACTGTGGCGGTGACCAGCAAGGAGCAGGACGGCCGGCCGCGGATCGGCGTCGAGATCGATCAGCAGCAGCCGCACCCGTTCACGCTCGGCATCGACCTGGGCGACATCGGTGGGCCGAGCGCCGGTCTGATGTTCGCCCTGGGGATCGTGGACAAGTTGACACCGGCCGACCTCACCGGCGGCCAGATCATCGCCGGCACCGGCACCATCGACGACGAGGGCGTCGTCGGCCCGATCGGCGGGATCGCCCAGAAGCTGGTCGGCGCCAAGCGTGCCGGGGCGAAGGTCTTCCTGGTGCCGGCGGACAACTGCGCCGAGGCGGTCCGCAATCCGCAGCCCGATCTGCCGCTGCTGCGGGTGGGCTCGTTGGACGAGGCGATGACAGCTCTGGAGACGTTGCGCGAGGGCGGTCAGCCGACGCGTTGCTGAGCGGTGTGACCGTGCCCCGACACGCTCAGGAACACCCCGTACTCTGGGTGCCTGGTCGGAGCCGATCATATCGAGCGTGCGGAGCCAACAGTGGTCATGCGTAGCAGCAGCCCCCTTCCGAGGATGAGCCGGCGCGGGCGCGTCACCATCGCTGTCCTGGTCGGGGTGTTCGTGCTCTTCACCCTGCTCGGCTGGGGTGTCCAGGCGTGGACCGACTGGCTCTGGTTCGACGAGGTCCGCTACACCGAGGTCTTCACCGGCGTCCTGCTGACCCGGCTGTTGCTCTTCCTCGCCATCGGCCTCGGCATGGCGGTGATCGTCGGTGGCAACCTCTGGCTGGCCTACCGGTTGCGCCCGCGGCTGCGTCCGCACTCGGTGGAGCAGGCGACGCTGGAGCGCTACCGGATGGCGCTCAGCCCACGTCTCGGCACCTGGATCTCGCTGACCGCCGCGGTGGTCGGGCTGTTCGCCGGTCTCTCCGCGCAGAACCGGTGGAACCAGTGGCTGCTGTTCCGCAACGGCGGTGACTTCGGCATCAAGGACCCGGAGTTCGGGGTCGACATCGGCTTCTACGTCTTCCAACTGCCGTTCTGGCGTTACCTGCTCGGGGTCGCCTTCACCGCTGTGGTGCTGGCCGTGATCGGCGCGCTGGCGGTGCACTACCTCTTCGGTGGGGTCCGCCTGCAGGGCGTCGGTGACCGGATGAGCAACGCGGCCCGCGCCCACCTGAGCACCCTGGTCGCGGTCTTCGTGCTGCTGAAGGCCATCGCGTACGTGTTGGACCGGCGGGCGATGCTGCTGGAGTACAACGAGGGCGCCAAGTTGTACGGCGCCGGCTACGCCGACGTCAACGCGTTGCTGCCGGCGAAGGAGATCCTCGCCTACATCTCGATCGTGGTGGCGATCGCGATCCTGGTGTTCTCCAACGCCTGGATGCGGAACCTGGTCTGGCCGGGGATCTCGCTGGCGCTGCTCGGCGTGTCCGCGGTGGCCATCGGCGGCATCTACCCGTGGGCGGTGCAGACCTTCGAGGTCAAGCCGAGCGCCAAGGACAAGGAAGCGCCGTACATCCAGCGCAGCATCGACGCGACGCGGGCGGCGTTCGGGTTGGCGGTCACCGAGACGACCCCGTACGCGGCGAACAACCTCACCCCACCGGGGAACCTGGCCACCGACACCTCGGTGGTGTCGAACGTGCGGCTGCTCGACCCGCAGTTGGTCAGCGAGACGTACACCCAGCTCCAGCAGGTGCGTGGCTTCTACGACTTCGGTCCGAAGCTGGACATCGACCGGTACGGGGTGAACGGGAAGGTCTCCGACTACGTGGTCGGCGTCCGGGAGATCAACTACGGCGAGCTGACCGACCAGCAGAACACCTGGATCAACCGGCACACCGTCTACACCCACGGGTACGGGCTGGTGGCCGCCCCGGCCAACCAGGTGGTCTGCGGTGGGCAGCCGTTCTTCGTCTCCGGCTTCCTCGGCGAGAAGACCCAGGAGGCGTGCTCCTCGCAGACCGAGCAGATCCCGGCCACGCAGCCGCGTATCTACTACGGCGAGCGGATGGCGGCCGACGACTACGCCATCGTCGGGCAGGCCGACCCGAACAAGAAGGCCGAGTTCGACCGGCCGGTCGGTGAGGGCGGCGGCGAGTCCTACACCTACACCGGTGAGGGCGGTGTGGAGATCGGCTCCTTCACCCGGCGACTGCTGTACGCCATCAAGGAGCAGGAGTCGAACTTCCTGCTCTCCGAGGCGGTCAACAAGGACTCCAAGCTGCTCTACGTGCGCAACCCGCGGGACCGGGTGGAGAAGGTCGCGCCGTTCCTCACCCTGGACGGCGACCCGTACCCGGCGGTGGTCGACGGTCGGGTGCAGTGGATCGTGGACGGCTACACCACTGCGGCCTCCTACCCGTACGCGGAGAAGGTCAACCTGCAGACCGAGACAACCGACGAGTTGACCAACCGGGGCACCTTCCAGCTGGCCCGGGAGGACGTCAACTACATGCGCAACTCGGTGAAGGCCACCGTCGACGCGTACGACGGCACGGTGAAGCTCTACGAGTACGACGACACCGACCCGGTGCTGAAGGCGTGGAACAAGGCGTTCGGCGGTGACCTGGTGCTGCCCAAGGCGGAGATTCCGGTCGAGCTGAGCGAGCACCTGCGCTACCCGGCGGACATGTTCAAGGTGCAGCGCAACCTGCTCACCAAGTTCCACGTGACCAACCCGGGTGACTTCTACTCCGCGCAGGACTTCTGGCAGGTGCCCAACGTGCCGGACGCTCCGGACAGCGGTCAGAAGCAGCCTCCGTACTACCTGTTCACCCAGTTCCCGGGGCAGGAGAGCCCCCGGTTCCAGCTCACCTCGGCGGTCACCCCGAACGGCCGGCAGAACCTCGCCGCGCTGATCTCCGGGTCGTACGTCGATGGGAAGCCCCGGTTGGAGGTGCTGGAGTTGCCGGATCAGACCCGGATCTCCGGCCCGGTGCAGGTGCACCAGCAGATGACCAACAACGCGAACATCCGTCAGCAGCTCAACCTGCTCTCCAGCAACCAGGCGCAGGTGCAGTACGGCAACCTGCTCTCGCTGCCCTTCGCCGACGGGATGCTCTACGTCGAGCCGGTCTACGTGAAGAGCAACCAGCAGGACGCGTACCCGCTGTTGCAGAAGGTGCTGCTCTCGTACGGTGACGGCGGCTCCTTCGTGGCGCTCGCCGACAACATCAACGACGGCATCAAGCAACTGGTCGAGCAGGGTAAGAAGGCCGGGCAGGGCACGTCGCCGCCGCCGACGACCGGGGGCAACCCGACGACGCCGACGCCGACGCCGTCGGGGACGGCGGCGCCAACGCCGACCCCGAGCGCCGGCACCCCACCGCCGACCGGTGACCTGGCTGCCGCCGCGGACCGGGTGCAGACCGCGATCACCGAGGTCCGGGCCGCGCAGACGTCGGGCGACTTCGAGCGGTACGGGCGTGCGCTGAAGGCCCTCGACGAGGCGCTCACCGCGTTCCAGCAGGCGCAGCAGGCCGCTGGTACGCCAGGTGCCAGCCCGAGCGCCGGCGGCTGACCCGGCACGCCCGGGAGTACGTCTCGGAGCCCCCGTCAGCGGACCGCACCGGTCCGCATGGCGGGGGCTCCGTCGTGTCCGGAGCTGTGCCCCGCTGTCACTTCGCCGACAGGCGCGGACGGCCGCAACCTGCGGCACGGGTCCGCCGTCCTCATGTGTGACGGGGCAACTGAGGGGGAGCAAGTTGTGAGAGATGCGCAAAGCTTCGATGACTTCTACCGCAGCACGGCGAGGCGGATGTTGCGGTACGGCTATGCGGTCGCTGGCGACCACAGCGAGGCGCAGGACCTGGTGCAGGAGGCGTACACCAGGGCTTGGCGGCAGTGGGGGCGGCTCTCGTCGCATCCGGCGCCGGAGGCGTGGCTGCGGCTGGTGGTGGCCCGGCTGGCGACCGACCGCTGGCGGCGGCTGCGCAGTCTGCGGGGCGCGTTGCGGTTGGCCGGGCCGCCGCCGTCGGTGTCGCCGCCCAACGAGGACAGCGTGTTGCTGATCCAGGCTCTGCGTCAGGTGCCGGCCACCCACCGGCGTGCGTTGGCGCTGCACTACCTGTTCGACATGCCGGTCGAGGAGATCGCCCACGAGATCGACGTGCCGGTCGGCACGGTGAAGTCGTGGCTGTCCCGCGGCCGGGCCCGACTCGCTGCGTTGTTGCCCGATCTGGCTGTCGTGGAACTGGAGGCCACCGATGTCGCGTGAATTGTCCGAGCTGTACAGGTCCCTCGCGGCCGACGCTGACGCTGCCGATCTGAGCGTTCCCGACGTGCTGCGCCACCAGGCGGACCGTCGGGCCCGCCTCCGTGCGGCCGGGGGCACCCTTGCCGTGGCGCTGGTGGTGGTGGGCGCGGTGATCGGTGCCCAGGTGGTCACCCCGCCGCCGACGTCCGTACCCATGCCGGCCGGCACGCCGACGCCGTTGGCGTCGCCGTCTCCGAGCGTGACCGGCGCTCCGTCATCGCCGCCCGTCTCGCCGACGACGCCCGGCCGCTCCCCGGGTACGACGACGACGCCTCCGGGTGGCACCGGCACGCAGCCCGGGACGCCGACCAGCATCCCGGATCGGGCGTTCTTCGCGCTCGCGTCGAACAACCAGATCGGCATCGCGCCGAAGTTCCGGGACGTGGCAGTGCTGCCGAGTCTGTGTGGGGCAGACATCGGGGCTGAGCCGGGCGTGCAGCGCCGAACCCGGCTCCTGGTCTACAAGCTGCCGCAGAGCCCCGGCGGCGAGGGGTACGTCCCGGACGGTAGCTACACGCACTCCATCACCATTTATCAGGCCGGGCGCGCGGATGACGTGCTGGAGGAGCTGCGGCGGGCGGTGCGGGACTGCCCCGAGCAGAAGCCGCCGGGTGACACTCCGGGGCGGAGCCGGCAGCGGCTGCTCCCCGACAGTGGGTTCGGCGACGAGTCGGTGCTGTTCGAGATGCGCAACGCGGGTCAGGACGTCAACGGCGACCCGACCGGTACGGACATCGTTCGGCTGGTGCGGGCGATCCGGATCGGCGACGTGGTGACCATCCTCTGGGAGCAGGGCTGGGAGGGCACCTCCAGCCAGCGGGCGCAGGTCGACGCGGACGCTCGGCGCGCGGTCTCCGCCATCCGGAGGTGGCTTGGCTGACCGGGGTTTGCCGGCCGGCACACCAGGGTGTGCCGGCCGGCAGCCGGCGGATTCGGATGTCGTTTTGCGGGGCCCGGGGGTGGTGCGCTACGGTTAGCGAGCCGACGCGGGGTGGAGCAGCTCGGTAGCTCGCTGGGCTCATAACCCAGAGGTCGCAGGTTCAAATCCTGTCCCCGCTACAAGTTCGAAGCCCGTCTCCGGGTCACCGGAGGCGGGCTTTCGATTTTCGGCGTGGCGGGCCGCAACGGTTGGTGACCCCCGCTGATCATCACCGGGACGGATGAGTTAGTCTTAACCAGTCGACGCGGGGTGGAGCAGCTCGGTAGCTCGCTGGGCTCATAACCCAGAGGTCGCAGGTTCAAATCCTGTCCCCGCTACCACTGAAAGTGATATGAGACCGGCCCCCACAGTGTGGGGGCCGGTCTTTTTTGCTGCCGCTGCGCAATGAGCCCCCAAAGGGGCCGGCACCTCGTCGGCGCCGACCCCCGGCGGGGTGTTACCGCAGGCCGAAGGCCCGGGTGACGGCGGTGTGGGCGGTGGGGCACCGTGCGCCGCCGTGGGGTGAGGAGAGCGGCGACGACTGTGACGCCGACGGCTGCCGCCGCAGACCTTCGGGTACGAGAGATCCGCGCACTGTCTGCAGAGTTGGCCATGAGGCGAATCCGATCACCTCGGGAGATTCATGTAAAGATCATCATCTTTGCCGGGACGTTGCGGGTACGTTGCGCGCTGGCCGGCGGGTTCCGGACGATCCGGTCCCGTGATTCGGCGTGGACCGACGTGCCGAGGTTGCACCCTTCGGCGAGGATGGGCACATGTCTTCATTCGGTAAGTGGTGGGGCCGCCTGAGCGCGGTCTTCGGTGCGGTCGTACTGGCGGTCTTCGTGCCCGTCGCGGCCTGGGCGTCCACGGGCACCGGCGAGATCGTGGTGGAGGCGGCCCGGCGGCGAGGCCGCAGCGGCTTCGGGGTGCTCCCGCTGCTCTGCTGCCTGGTGGTGGTCGCGATCGTGGTGTTCCTGGTGCTGCGTCTGATGCGTAGCCGCCGGGGTGGCCCGCCGCGCTGACCGGGCCGCAGGCGCCGACGGGTCACCAGCGACCGACTTCGGGCCGGCTGCCGGTGCTCACACCGCCAGCGCCGCGATGGCCTGGGACAGGAAGCGCGCGGTCGCCTCGCGGGTGCCGTCACGCCTGACCCGGATGCGCTCGGCGGCGGTGACCAGCAGGGTGCGCACCTTGGCGTGCCCCTTCGGCGGCGGCGCCGGCGCCGGCCCGAGCAGGTCGGCGATGCTGGCGCCGAACGCGGCCGCCAGTCGCTGCGCCGGGTCGGTGATGCTGCCCTCGGCGTAGCGGCGGACCGCGGCACTGGCGTTCAGCCCACGCTCGTGGCCGAGGACGGCGCCAACCTCACCGTTGGTGGTCAGAAAGTTGATCACGTCGGCGACCGTGTCCGGGTGGCGGGTGCCCCGGAACGCCGCCCAGTACATCGACGCCCGCGCCCACTGCGCCCCCGGGGGGCCGGGGAAGCCGACGATGCCCAACTCGGACTCAGTGAGTCGTTGCAGCTCCGGTAGCTGGTGCGACCAGGCGAAGGACGCCGCGGTCACCCCGTTCACCACCAGTTGCCGGGCCGGCTCGCCGCTGTCGGCCTGCTCGACCAGCGCCGCGCTCGGCGTGGCCCGGTCCTTGCGGGCCCGCAGCCACAACTCGAACCACGCGATCAGCTCGTCCGCGCCGAAGCCGAGCTGGTTGCCCCGGTAGAACTCGCCGCCCTGCGACCGCAGCCAGAGCCAGAGCGCCCGGTAGTCGCCCGACCCGTCCATGGTGCCCGCCACCCGGCCGTCGCTGGCCTCGGTGACCTGGGTGGCCCAGGAGAGGTAGTCGGCCCAGGTCATCCCGGCGCGCGGCTCCGGCATCTCCAGCTCGCCCAGCAGGTCCCGGTTGAACACCACGACGGCGTGGGTCTGCCCGGCGGCGACCGCCATCGTCCGCCCCTCCACCGTGCCGTAGCGGATCAGACCCTCCGGCAGGCCCCGAAGGTCCAGGTGGTGATCGGTGAGGTCGAGGATGACCTGGCGTTGGGTGTACTCGGTCAGCATTGCGTCGTCGATCTGGATCAGATCCGGTACGTTCCCGCCGCCCGCCTGGGTGGCCAGCCGGTCGTAGTAGCCGTCGGCGCCCTGCCAGGTGACCCGGAAGGTGACCCGGGGGTTGCGATCCGAGTAGAGCCGTAGCGCCTTCTCGGTGAGCTCGGCCCGTTTGGTGCCACCCCACCAGAAGACCGACAGCTCGACGGGCCCGTCCTGGGCCGAGGTGGCGGCGCCGTCGCTGCACCCCACCAACCCGCCGGACGCGAGCAGAGGCGCGCCGAGCAGTGCGCCGAGCAGTCGGCGTCGGCCCGGGTCGGCGCCGAGGCGGTCGAGCGGGGGTCGAACAACGGGCACGGCGCTCTCCTGGACCTACGAGGGTGGCGGTCGGACCATTCACGCAGGCAGCGCACGAAGGTGTCAACGTCCGTCCGGTCACCCTCGGCCGGGTGGTCGAATCAGGCCCGCCAATCTCGCGTGGTGTACTAGGGCGCGTGGAACTTCTGCACTCGGGCAAGGTCCGGGACGTCTACGCCGACGGCGACGACCTGATCCTGGTGGCCTCGGATCGCATCTCGATCTACGACGTGGCGCTGCCGACGCCGATCCCGGACAAGGGTCGCCTGCTCACCGCCCTCTCGCTCTGGTGGTTCGAGCAGCTCGCCGACCTGGTGCCGAACCATGTCATCTCGGCCACCGACGTGCCCGCCGAGTTCGCCGGGCGGGCGATCCGCTGCCAGCGGCTGGACATGGTCCCGGTCGAGTGCGTCGCTCGCGGTTACCTGACCGGCGGCGGCCTCCGGGAGTACGAGCAGACCGGCGCGGTCTCCGGCGTGCCACTGCCGCGAGGGCTCGGCGAGGCGTCGATCCTGCCTGAGCCGATCTTCACGCCGTCGAGCAAGGCGCCGATGGGCGAGCACGACGAGCCCATCACGTACGACGACGTGGTGGACAAGGTGGGTCAGGCCACCGCCGAGCGGCTCCGGCAGATCACCCTCGACATCTACCGGCGCGGCGCCGAGCTGGCCGCCGACCGGGGCATCCTGATCGCCGACACCAAGATCGAGCTGGGTTGGGCGCCGGACGGCACCCTGGTCCTCGCCGACGAGCTGCTCACCTCCGACTCGTCACGGTTCTGGCCGGCCGAGTCGTACCAGCCGGGCCGGGTGCAGTTCTCCTACGACAAGCAGTACGTGCGGGACTGGGCCACCGGTAGCGGCTGGAACAAGCAGCCCCCGGCACCGGACCTGCCGGCCGAGGTGGTCGAGGCAACGCGCGCTCGCTACGTCGAGGTGTACGAGAAGCTCACCGGCAACCGCTGGGACTGACCGGGACACCGCGCTTTCACCGCTCCTGCTGGACCTGACCGTCGTCACCGCCGAGGATGGACCCGTCACCCTTCGTAGAGTCTGGGGCGGTCGGATGAACGGCGACATGTGGATCAGGGCGCTCAAGGCGGCCCGGGCCGGTGCGGGCATTTCGCAGGAGGCCCTCGCGGAGCTGATCAGGTGGAGTCCGTCCACCATCGCGGCGATCGAGACCGGGCGGCGCCGGCCCACCCCGCAGTTTGCCGAGGCGGCGGATGCGGCGCTGGACACCGGCGGGCTGCTGGCCGAGTTGCTGGCGGTGGCGGCCCGGCAGGAGTCGCCGGCCTGGTTCGCGCCGTGGCGGGCGATCGAGGCCGAGGCGGTCGCCCTCCGCACCGTTCAGCCGTCGCTGGTGCCGGGCCTGCTCCAGACCGAGGCGTACGCGCACGCGGTGCTCAGCGCCCAGGGCACCCACACCCCGGAGCAGGTCGACCAGCTGGTCGCCGGCCGGATGGCCCGCCAGGAGCTGCTGACCGGCCCGGCCCCGAAGCGGTTCACCGCGGTCGTCGACGAGACCGCGCTGCGCCGCGTGGTCGGCGATCGGGACGTCCAGCTCGCCCAGTTGGAACGGCTGGTCGAGCTGGCCACCCTGCCCCACGTCCGGCTCTACGTGATCCCCGCCAGCGCGGGCGCGCACCCCGGGCTCGCCGGCGGCTTCGTGCTGGCCAACCTGCCCGACGGCGACGAGGTGGCCTACATCGACGGGGTCTTCGGCCAGATCGTCGACCGGCCCGACACCGTGGATACCATCAGGACGATGTGGGACACCCTGCTGGGCGAGGCCCTGCCGGCGAGCGTGTCCGTCGAGCTGATCGGAAAGCTGGTGAACGAGCTGTGAACTCCGCCCCCACCCCTCGGTGGCGCGTGTCGACCCGGAGCGGCAACGGCGGCGACACCTGCGTCGAGGTGGCCGACAATCTCCCGGACCAGGTGCTGGTCCGGGACTCCACCGACCGCGCCGGCGCCGTCCTGACCTTCGCGCCGGCGGCCTGGCGCGCGTTCGTGGCGCGGGTCCGCACCGGCCGCTGAGGTCACTCCACCCAGTCGAGGGTGCGCTGCACGGCCTTGCGCCAGTTGTGCAGCTCCCGGTCGCGCAGGTCCGGGGCCATGCTCGGCTCCCACTGCGCGTCGGAGCGCCACTGCGCCCGCAGGGTGGCCAGGTCCGGCCAGAAGCCGACCGCCAGACCGGCCGCGTACGCGGCGCCCAGGCAGGTGGTCTCGGTGATCCGGGAACGGACCACCGGCACGTCGAGCACATCGGCGAGGAACTGCATGAGCAGGCCGTTGGCGGTCATCCCGCCGTCCACCCGCAGTCGGCGCAGCGCCACGTCGGAGTCGGCGTTCATCGCGTCGACCACCTCGCGGGTCTGCCACGCCGACGCCTCCAGCACCGCCCGCGCCAGGTGTCCCTTGGTGATGTAGCCGGTCAGGCCGGCGATCACACCGCGAGCGTCGCTGCGCCAGTGCGGGGCGAACAGCCCCGAGAACGCCGGCACCACGTAGCAGCCGCCGTTGTCGTCAACGGTGCGGGCCAGGTCCTCCACCTCGGCGGCCGTGGAGATCAGCCCGAGGTTGTCCCGCAGCCACTGCACCAGCGAGCCGGTGACCGCGATGGCGCCTTCGAGGGCGTACGCCGGTGGTTGGTCCTTGATCCGGTAGGCGACCGTGGTGAGCAGGCCGTGCGTCGACGGGACCGGGCTGGCGCCGGTGTTGAGCAGCAGGAAGCTGCCGGTGCCGTAGGTGCACTTCGCCTCGCCCGGCTGGAAGCAAGTCTGCCCGAACAGGGCCGCCTGCTGATCACCGAGGGCACTGGCCACCGGCACCCCGGCGAGCACCCCGCCGGCCGTGCCGTACACCTCGGCGGAGCAGCGGATCTCCGGCAGCAT
Source organism: Micromonospora sp. NPDC005220 (assembly GCF_040607895.1). Taxonomy (NCBI): domain Bacteria; kingdom Bacillati; phylum Actinomycetota; class Actinomycetes; order Micromonosporales; family Micromonosporaceae; genus Micromonospora; species Micromonospora sp. NPDC005220. The sequence continues at coordinate 31,440 of NZ_JBEXHP010000004.1, read as the reverse complement.
CGCGGCCGGCACGCCCATCGCGTCCAGCAGCTCCGGCGCCCAGTCCAGGGTGGTGAGGTCCATCAGCATGGTCCGGCTGGCATTGGTGACGTCGGTGACGTGCTCGCCGGTCAGCTTCCAGATCAGCCAGCTGTCCATGGTGCCGAAGAGCACCTCGCCGCGCTCGGCGCGTTCGCGCAGGCCGTCGACCTCGTCGAGCAGCCAGCGCAGCTTCGGCCCGGCGAAGTAGGTGGCCAGCGGCAGGCCCGTGCGGGCCCGGAACCGCTCCTCGCCGTACGCCGAAGCCAGCTCGCGCAGCAGCGGCCCGGTGCGGGTGTCCTGCCAGACGATGGCGTTGGCCACCGGGCGGCCGGTGGCCCGGTCCCAGACGACTGTGGTCTCCCGCTGGTTGGTGATGCCGACGGCGGCCAACCCGGGCGCGTCGGTGCCGGCGGCCCGCAGCGCCTCGGCGACCACCTGCTGGACGTTGTCCCAGATCTCCTCGGCGTCGTGCTCCACCCAACCCGGTCGGGGGAAGATCTGCCGGTGCTCGCGCTGGGCCACGGCGACGATGTCCCCGGCCCGGTCGAAGACGATGCACCGCGAGGAGGTGGTGCCCTGGTCGATGGCGGCGACGTACTGGGGGGTCACCGCAGCACCGTACCCGGACCGGCGGCGCGGTGCGTCAGGCGTCACGGTGGGTTTCGGCCCGCCCCCGTCGGCGGCCAGCCGCTTCGCCTACGATGTGCGAACGTGCGCGACATCGCAGTTTTCAGTGGAACCGCCCATCCCGACCTGGCTGCCGAGATCTGCGCCCACCTGGGGGTGCCGCTGCACCCGGTGCGGGTCTCCCGGTTCGCGAACGACTGCCTGGAAGTCCAGTTGCAGGCCAACTGCCGGGAGCGGGACGTCTTCCTGATCCAGCCGCTGGTGCCGCCGGTGCAGGAGAACCTGGTCGAGCTGCTGCTGATGATCGACGCCGCCCGGGGTGCCTCCGCCGGTCGGATCACTGTGGTGCTGCCGCACTACGCGTACGCCCGGTCGGACAAGAAGGACGCGCCGCGGATCTCGATCGGCGCCCGCCTCGTCGCTGACCTGCTCACCTCGGCCGGGGCGGACCGGGTGCTCGCGATGACCCTGCACTCGCCGCAGGTGCACGGCTTCTTCAGCGTGCCGGTGGATCACCTGCACGCGCTGCGGGAGCTGGCCACCCACTTCCGGCGCTACGACCTCAGCAACACCGTGGTGGTCTCGCCCGACCTGGGTAACGCCAAGGAGGCCGCAGCCTTCGCGCGGCTGCTCGGCACGCCGGTCGCGGCCGGCGCGAAGCAGCGGTTCAGCGACGACCTGGTCAAGATCAGCGCGGTGATCGGCGACGTGACCGACCGGGACGTCATCGTGTTGGACGACGAGATCGCCAAGGGCAGCACGGTGGTCGAGCTGATGGAGCATCTCCGTGGCCTGAAGGTCCGGTCGATCCGGCTCGCCTGCACGCACGGACTCTTCTCCGGCGACGCCTTGCAGCGGCTCAGCGACCAGGACGGCGTCCTGGAGATCGTCTGCACCAACACGGTGCCCATCCCGGCCGCCAAGCGGGTCCCCAAGTTGCAGGTCCTGTCGGTGGCCCCCGCCCTGGCCGAGGCGACGCGCCGAATCCACAACGGCGAAAGCGTCTCCGCCCTCTTCGCCTAACCCGCCCGCGCCTACTTCCGCCCCGCGCCGCCCCGGGCCCTGCTATCGCCCCGCGCCGCCCCGCGCCCTGCTCCCGCGCCGCGCCGACGCCCGCGCCCGCGCCCGCGCCCGCGCCCGTCGATCTTGCAGTTCCGGTCGTCGAAAAGCGTGGAATGCGCCTTACGTCGGGACAGTAAGTGCAAGATCGAGGCCAGGCCTGGTCGATCATGCAGTTGTGGTGCCTGTTTTGGTACTACTTGTTGACTTTGTCCCCCACCACAACTGCATGATCGGCGAGGCGAGGCGAGGCGAGGCGAGGCGGGGCGAGGCGAGGCGAGGCGAGGCGAGGCGAGGGGCGGGGGGCGAGGCGGGGCGGGGCGGGGGGCGGGGCGGGGCGGAGCGGGGCGAGCTGAGGCGAGGCGAGGCGAGGCGGGGCGGGTTAGCGCGGAGTGGGGTGGTGGTGGTTCGTTAGGGCGGTGGTGATGCGGACGGTGGTGCCGGCGGTGCCGGTGACGACATCCATCGCGTCGGTCAGCTCCCGGGCCAGCCAGAGCCCCCAGCCGCCAGCGGTGTCCGGGGCCGGCCGACTGCGGTCGCCCAGCCGCTGCGGGCTGATCCCGTGCCCGTAGTCGGCGACCTCGCAGACCAGGGCGCCCGACTCGCGCCAGAGCCGCAGCCAGCCGCGCCCGCCACCGTGCCGCACCGCGTTGGTGATCAATTCGTTGATCGCGAGCACGAAGTCGTCCAGCCGTTGACCGATGAGACCCGAGGCGTGCGCGCAGGAGGTGACCGAGTGTCGAATCTCGGTCACCTGGGCCTGGTCAAAGGCCTCGGCGATCAGGAGGGAGGGTTCGATGGGCACAACCGTACGCGGTGCGTGCGGATCTGCGTTCGTCATGGGCCCGTCCCGGCGGCGCATCTCGGAGTAATTCGCGGCTTTTCCACCGTACGTCAGGGTTTCCCGAACCGCACTCGCTGCTCGCCGTGCGGCCGACCCGGTTATGGCATCCTGACCGCCATGCCGTCGCCGCCGGGTGGGTTCGAGGTGCCGCTGTGGCGTGCGCTCACCGTGTTCAGGCTGGCCTCCCTGGCGTACGTCTGCGCGCTCGCGGTGCGCGACGCCGACCGGTACGCCCACCCGTACGCCGTCGGCGCCCTGATTTTGCTGATGATCGCCTGGACCGGGGCGACCGCGATCGGGTACGCCCGACCGGCCTGGCGGCGCTGGCCGCTGCTGCTGGCCGACCTCGGCGTGGTGGTGGCCATCGTGCTGGCCACCCCGTGGGTGGTCGGCCGGACGGCGCTCACCCACGGCGTACCCACCCTGGGGGTGGCCTGGATGGCCGGCCCGGTGCTGGCCTGGGCCGTCTCCGGCGGCCGGCGGCGGGGCACTGTCGCCGCGCTGATCGTCGCCGGCGCGGACCTGGCCACCCGGGAGCGGATCGGCCAGTCCTCGTTCACCGGGGTGATCCTGATGCTGCTCGCCGGCGTGGTGGTCGGGCACGTGGCCCGGCTGGCGGCGAGCGCCGAGGAGCGGCTGCAACAGGCGGTGGAGCTGGAGGCCGCCACCCGAGAGCGGGAGCGGCTGGCCCGGGACATCCACGACTCGGTTCTCCAGGTGTTGGCGCTGGTGCAGCGGCGCGGCGCGGACCTGCCCGGGGAGGCCGGCGAGCTGGCCCGGCTGGCCGGCGAGCAGGAGGCCGCCCTGCGGGCGCTGATCGCCGGCGCCGGCCCGGCCGCCGGCAGCCTCCCGGACGGCGGTGAGGCGGTGGACCTGCGCACCCTGCTCGGCCGGTACGCCTCGGCGGCGGTGGCGCTCTCCGCCCCGGCCACCCCGGTGCCGCTGCCCCGACGGGTGGCCGGCGAGTTGGCCGCCGCGACCGGCGCGGCCCTGGACAACGTGGGGCGGCACGCCGGTGGGCGGGCCTGGGTGTTGATCGAGGACGAGGGGGCGACGGTGACCGTGTCGATCCGCGACGAGGGGCCGGGCATCCCGGACGGCCGGCTGGCCGAGGCGGCCGCCCAGGGCCGGCTCGGCGTCACCCAGTCGATCCGGGGCCGGGTGGCCGACGTGGGCGGGACGGTCCGGATCGTGTCCGCCCCCGACGCGGGCACCGAGATCGAGCTGAGCGTGCCGAGGTCAGCGCGGTGAACCCGATCCGGGTGATGGTGGTGGACGACCATCCGATGTGGCGGGAGGGGGTGGCCCGCGACCTGACCGAGGCCGGGTTTCTGGTGGTGGCGACCAGCGGTGAGGGGCGACAGGCCATCCGGGTGGCCGCCGCCGCCCGGCCCGACGTGGTCGTTCTCGACCTGCAACTACCGGACATCTCCGGCGTCGAGGTGATCCTGGGGTTGCGCGCGGCGCTGCCCGCCGTACGGGTGCTGATGCTCAGCGCCAGCGGCGAACAGCAGAGCGTGCTGGACGCGGTCAAGGCCGGCGCCACCGGCTACCTGGTGAAGTCGACCGCGCCCGCCGAGTTCCTGGAGGCGGTCCACCGCACCGCGGCTGGCGATGCGGTCTTCACCCCCGGCCTGGCCGGGCTGGTTCTCGGCGAGTACCGCCGGCTGGCCGCCGGACCGGGTCTGGGGACCGGCCCGGCCGGCGCTGCCGAACCGGCGACGCCCCAGCTGACCGAACGGGAGACGGAGGTGCTGCGGCTGGTGGCGAAGGGGATGTCGTACAAGCAGATCGCCCAGCGGCTCGGCCTGTCGCACCGCACGGTGCAGAACCACGTGCAGAACACCCTGGGCAAGCTGCAACTGCACAACCGGGTCGAGCTGACCCGGTACGCCATCGAGCGCGGCCTGGACGACTGAGCGGACGTCAGACTGAGCGGACGTCAGGCTGAGCGGACGTCAGGCTGAGCGGACGTCAGACCGAGCGCGGCGGCTCCGTCTCGTGGATGGCCAACTCCTCGGCGGTCGCGCCGCCTCCGGCCGATCCGGCGTCGTACGCCACCGAGTCGGTCTCCTGGTCGGTGTGCGCCCCCTCGTCCGGTTCCACCAGCCGGCCCACCGTGGCGTCGGCGGCCGTGCCGAGCTGACCGTGGTCGTAGAGGGAGACCGGCGAGTTCGGGTCCGAGGTCGGCCCGGGATCCATCACGTCGGCGTCCAACTGAGCCTCCGCCGCGGCTTCCAGATTGTCCGCCTCGAAGGCGATCTGCGGGTCGATCGTCCCGGCCAGCGGGTCGTCCGCCGGGCGTTCGTAGACCTCACGGTCGAGCTTGTAGTCCAACGACTCACCGTCGAGCTGCTCCTCGGCGGTCGTGCCGAACCGGTCCACCGCCACCGGCGTCCGGTCGCCGGGCAGTTGGGCCGGGTCCGGACCGTCCGCCTCACGCCCGGTCAGGACGTCGTCGTTGGCGCTCGAGTCGTCATCGGCGGTGTCGGGAAACCCCTGCGCCTCGGTGTCGGACACGGGGGTCGGGTACTCGTTGTCGCGCATGTCTGATCACTACCCACTGCCCTCCCGCCATAACCGGGCGACCGTCGCCGGTACGACGCGGAACCGGGCGCGGACGGCGAAAGCCCCGTCAGGTGGCCTCGTCCTCCGGGTCCAGCACACACCAGACGACCTTGCCGTCCGGTACCGCACTGCTGCCCCAACGACGGGTCACCGTGTCGATCAGCAGCAGGCCCCGGCCGCCGGCCCGGGTCGGTGGAGATATCCCGGCGAACGTCGGCTGACGCGGCGAGTGGTCGCGGACCGCCAGGTGCAGGGTGGTCTCCCCGGGCGCCAGTCGGACCGTCATCGGGGTCCGGGCGTGCGCCACCACGTTGTTGACCATCTCGGTGATCGCGATGCACGCCGGGTCGATGAGCGTCGGCATGCCCCACCGCTCGCAACCGGTGGCGACCAGCTCGCGCGCCTGCCGGGCGGCTCCCACCACCGGGGCCAGGTCGGCGCTGAGCACTGCCGCCAGTGGTGTCGCCGCGACCGCGGCCAGCGCGCCGTCGAGCGTCGGCCAGGCCGGCACACCGGCCAGCGCCGCGTCCGGCTGGGCGGGCCCGTCGACCGCCGGGTCACACAGCAGCAGATCCGCTGCGGGCCAGTCGGCGACCTCCCGGCGTACGTCGGCGAAGACGCCCCGCCCGGTCGGGTCGACGACCCGCAGGCCGGTCACGTCGGCCACCAGCGGACCGGGCCGGGCCGCGAGACGGGCCAGCAGCGCGCCGCGTACCGCCTCGGTTGCGGCGGCATCGAGGACACCGGTCAGCCGGACCACCGCTGACGACTCGTCGATTTCCACGAGACAGCTCGACATGATCGCCCCATTGTGCGCGCCGGTGACGGTCAGCGCATTCGGGCGCTCGACATCGGCCATCAGTGGTCCGACCCGGAGCGGCGGCTGATGGCCGCCACGGTGCCGACAGCGGTGCCGGCGGCGGCCAGACCGAACACGGCCGTCATCCGCACCAACTGTCGCCGTCGACCGTGCCAACCCCCGTCCGCGCGCGCCTGGGCATCGGCGTGGAACACGTTGCCGCTGCTGTCCATCCGGGCACCCGGACCGAACTGGGTGCGGTGCGCGTACCAGCCGAGGGTGCGCTCCACCAGCGCGGGCGCCAGCCGCCACTGGAGGCCGATCAGCCGGCCCGCGCCACCGGCGTACGCCTCGCGGCGGGGCCGGCGCAGCAGCCGGACGATGGTCTCGGCGACCACCTCCGGCGGGTAGATCGGCGGTGGCGGCACCAACTCCCGGCCGCTGTGGTTGCCGGCGTGCCGAAAGAACGGGGTGTCGATCGTGGCTGGCAGCACGGTGCAGACGGAGATCTGACCGCGGCCGGTGACCCGCAGCTCCTGTCGGACGGTGTCGGCCAGCCCGCGGATGCCGTGCTTGGTGGCGTTGTACGCCGACTGGTACGGCATGGCCACCTCGGCCAGCACCGAGGCGTTGTTGATCAGCACACCGCCACCGGCGGCGTCCAGGTAGGGCAGGGCCGCCTTGATGCCGTGCACCGCCCCGAGCAGGTTGACCTCCAGCACCCGGCGGAACTCGGCGACCGGGATCTCGTCGAACAGGCCCACCGCGCTCACCGCGGCGTTGTTCACCCAGGCGTCGATCCGGTCGAACTCGGCCGCCGCCTGATCGGCCAGCCGCCGCACCGACTCCAGGTCGGTCACATCGGTCGGTACGACAAGCGCCCGACCGCCCAGCTGCCGGCAGTGCTGGGCGACCTGTCGCAGGGCGGGCTCACTGCGGGCGGCCAGCACGACGGCGGCGCCCCGGCGGGCCAACGCGTACGCGGTCGCCGTGCCGATCCCGCTGGACGCGCCGGTGATCACCACGGTCGAATCGTCAAGACTGCGGGTCAGCGGCATTCCACAGCGGTACCCCCGGCCGTACCTGGTCACACCGGCAACGGCTTGTCGATCATCGTCGCACCGGGTGGTCGCGTGTCGCATGTGCTTGCCGTGGCGCAAGTGTCGGTGGCACTCGCGGGGACTCTTCCTGATCTGCCAGGTTTCGGCTCAGCGTCGCGGGGTTAATGGGACGCTCTGACCGGGAGGACCACCGCCGAGGAAAGATCGCAGGGAGGTGACCCATGCGCGTCGGCCTCGTCTGCGCGCACGCCAGTTCCCACCGCCACGCCGATGGGCCGCCAGTTGGCACCCGACAGCACATCGCGCGGGTCGCCGCCGAGCTGGCCGAGCGAGGCCATGATGTCCGGCTCTACCAACGCCGGGACGACCCGGCACTGCCGGCGACGACGAACGTCGACGGCTACCAGGTGCACCAGGTGCCCGCCGGGCCGCCCACCCCACTACCCACCGCCGAGCTGATCCCGTACGTGACGGAGGTCGGCCGCTGGCTGGCCGACGAATGGTCGGGTGCCTGGGCGCCCGAGGTGGTGCACGGGCACTACTGGGTCGGTGGCCTGGCCGCCGCGCACGCCGTGCGGGAGACCGACATTCCGGTGGTGCAGACGTTCCACTCGCTCGGCATCGAGCAGCTGCGTCACCTGGGCGGGCACTACGACGGGCCGGGTCAGCGGATCACGCTGGAGCGGGCGTTGACCCGGGCGGTCGACATCGCCGTGGCCCAGTCCAACGACGAGGTCGACGAGCTGACCCGGATGGGCCTGCAACGCACCTCGGTCGCGTTGGTGCCGGCCGGCGTCGACATCGACCTGTTCCACCCCGACGGCGAGGCCGCACCGCGCGAACAGCGGCCCCGCATCCTCTCGGTGGGTTCGCTCGCCGCCGGGCACGGCCAGGAGGACCTGGTCCGGGCGATGCGGCTGGTCGGTGACGCCGAGCTGGTGATCGCCGGCGGGCCGCCGGCCGACCAGTTGGCCAACCACGCCGAGGCGCGACGGCTGCGCGAGCTGGCCGAGCAGATCGGCGTGGTCGACCAGGTACGGCTCGTCGGGGCGGTGCCGCACGACCAGATGGCCACCTGGTACCGGTCGGCGGACGTGGTCGCCTGCACGCCGCACTACTCCTCGGCCGGGCGGGTGTCACTGGAGGCGATGGCCTGCGGGGTGCCGGTGATCGGCTACGCCATGGGCGGGCTGGCGGACGCCGTTGTCGACGAGGTCACCGGCCGTCTGGTGCCCCCCGGTGACGTACGTGCCCTCGGAGTGTCGTTGCGCCGGCTGCTCGCCGACAACGCCGGCCGGTTCGCGTACGGGCACGCCGCGGTGGACCGGGTGCGCAGCAGCTACACCTGGGAGCGGACCGCCGGTGCGTTGGAGCGTCTCTACGAGCGGGTGGTGAGCCGCCGCAAGCCGGTCGAAGCCTAGGACCTGAAGCGCCTCGGGTGCCGGTCGGTCAGCCTGGCCGGCCGGCACCGACCATGGCGGGGTCCCGACGGCGGGTCACCGAGCGGTGCTGCTGCGGTTCGGCGTACCGGGTCAGGCCGATCACCGCGGCCAGGGTGACCAGGAAGCCGACCGCGGCCAGCCACTCCCGCCCCGGCCAGATCTTGTCGTTGAGCAGCAGCAGGCCGACGATCGCGGCCGGCACCGCGCCGGCCGCGTCCATCGCGGCGACCGCGGCGGTCGTCGAGCCGCGCTGCATGGCCAGACCGAGCAGCAGCTGACCGACGATCGAGTGGGCGATCAGCAGGTAGAACAGCGGGTTGGTGAGGAACGCCTCGGCGGACGGCGCGGAGGCCAGTGGTCGGGCGGCGACCGCGGCCGAGCTGAACGCCAGCCCGGCCAGTGAGCCGAGGGCCACCGAACCCGGTGCCCCGTGCAGCCGGACGGCGAAGATACCGAGCACCGCGATCACGCCGAGCGCCACCAGCAGGGCGATCGAGCCGGCGGTGCCGAGCTGCTTCGACGGCGCCGGCCGGGCGGACAGCACCAGCGCGGTGATCCCGGCGAAGAGCAGCGCCAGCAGCACCACCTCCGCCGCCGGAAGCCGCCACTTCAGCACCAGCACCCCGAGGATGGCGGTCACCCCAAGCCCGGCGGCCACGCTGGCCTGCACGAGGAACAGCGGCAGGTCCCGCCGGGCCAGGAAGGCGAGCACGAAGCCGCCGATCTGGCAGCCGAGGCCGACCAGGTACGTCCGGTGCCCGGCGAGGCGCAGCAGCAGGCCCGGATCGAAGGTGTGGTGGACCGTGGTGCGGGCCGCCGCCACCGACTGGAGCAGGTTGGCGAAGCCGTACGCGACGATCATCGCCGCGAGAAAGCACCAGCCGGAGGAGACCACCTGGCGAGGATAGAGGGTGTCGAGGGTCAGCGCTCGGCTGGTCGAACCAGGCGGGCGAGGATGTCGGCGTGCAGCACACCGTTGGTGGCCACCGCGCTGCTGTCGGTGCCCGGTGGGCCGGCGGGCGCCTGTCGACCAGCCAGATCCGTGACCGTGCCACCCGCCTCCGTGACGATCGGCACCAGCGCCGCCACATCCCACAGGGACAGCTCCGGCTCGGCCATCACGTCGAGCGCCCCCTCGGCCAACAGCATGTAGCCGTAGAAGTCGCCGTAGGCCCGGCTGCGCCAGCTGTCCCGCATCAGGTCGAGCACCGCGTCCAGCCGTCCGGCGCTCTCCCACCCGTTCAGTGACGAGTAGCAGAAGCTGGCGTCCGCGATGCCCCGCACCGCGGAGACGCCGATCCGCTCGCCGGCCGCGGGGCCCGGCCCGGCGTACGCGCCCGCGCCCGCGCTGGCCCACCAGCGTCGGCCGAGCGCCGGCGCGGACACCACGCCGACCGCCGGCCGGTCACCGTCGTAGAGCGCGATCAGGGTGGCCCAGATCGGCACGCCACGGACGAAGTTCTTGGTGCCGTCGATCGGGTCGATGATCCACCGGCGGCCGTTCGGGTCGGCGGACAACTGCGCGCCGTACTCCTCACCGAGCAGCCCGTCGGCCGGCCGGTGCTCGGCCAGCAGGGCGCGGATCTCCCGCTCCACGGCGGTGTCCGCGTCGGAGACCGGGGTCAGGTCGGGCTTCGCCTCGACGCGCAGGTCGAGCGCGCGGAACCGGGCCATGGCGATGGCGTCGGCCCGGTCGGCGAGCAGGTGAGCGAGGGCGAGGTCGTCGGCGTACCCGGTCATGCCGGCAACCTAGCCCACGCCCGTCGGGTCACTCGTCGGGCCCGCGCCGGTCGCCCTCGCCGGGCCCGCGCTGGTCGCTGTCGCCGCGCGAGTCACCCTCGCCGGCGCGAGAGGCGAGCAATCGACGGTACGAGGCCAGCCGGCGCGGGTCGGCCTTACCGGCGGCCACCCACGCGTCCAGCCCACAGTCCGCCTCGTCGGCGGTGTGTGGACAGTTCGGTGGGCAGTCGACGGTGCCCTCGACCAGGTCCGGAAAGCCGTGCAGCAGGCTGTCGGCCGAGACGTGCGCCAACCCGAAGCTGCGGATGCCGGGGGTGTCGATGATCCAGCCCGGGTCGGTGTCGACCCCGGGCACCGGTGGCAGCCGCAGCGCCACCGCGCTGGTCGAGGTGTGCCGGCCCCGGCCGATCGCGCTGACCACGCCTACCGCGCGCAGCGCGTCCGGAACGAGGCGGTTGACAAGCGTCGACTTGCCCACCCCGGAGTGCCCGACCAGTACCGACACCTTGCCGCTCAGCAGCGCACGGAGCGCGTCGAGGTCGGAGTCGGGGCGGTTGAGCACGTACGGCAGCTCCAGCTCGGTGTAGTACCCGAGCACCTCCTCCGGCCCGGCCAGGTCGGCCTTGGTGAGGCAGAGCAGCGGCTCGACGTCCGCGTCGTACGCGGCCACCAGGCAGCGGTCGATGAACCCGGTACGCGGCGGCGGGTCGGCCAACGCGCTGACGATCACCAACTGGTCGGCGTTCGCCACCACCACCCGTTCCAGCCGACCCTCGGCGGTGGTCTCGTCGTCGTCGGCGGTGCGGCGCAGCACCGAGCGTCGCTCGGCGATCCGGACGATGCGGGCCAGAGCGCCCTCCGCGCCGGAGGTGTCGCCGACCAGGCTGACCCGGTCACCGACCACCACCGACTTACGGCCCAGCTCGCGGGCCCGCATCGCGGTGACGGTGGGCAGCTCCGCGCCGACCACGCCGCGCTCGGCGCCGGACAGCACGCAGGTGTAACGGCCCCGGTCGACGGCGATGACGAACCCGTCGACCGCGTCGGCGTGCTGCGGGCGGGTGCGCGTACGCGGGCGCGACGACTTTCCGGGCCGAACCCGTACGTCGTCCTCGTCGTACTCCCGCCGTCTGGTCGCCAGGACCTGTCCTCTTCTCGCGTCAGCTCTAAGTGAGCGTCCGGACGCTCACTTGCCGGTCACCATCGCTGACCATAGTGCCGGGAACTCGGGCATGGTCTTGGAGGTACACCCCACGTCGTCCACCTCGATGCCGGGAACGGCGAGCCCGGCCACCGCGGCGGCGTGCGCCATCCGGTGGTCGTGGTAGGTGCGGAAGACCCCGCCGCGCAGCGGACGGGGCCGGATCTCCAACCCGTCCGGCGTTTCGGTGATGTCCGCTCCGAGCCCGCCGAACTCGCGCGCGAGCGCGGCGAGCCGGTCGGTCTCGTGGCCCCGGATGTGCCCGACGCCGGTGAAGACCGACGGCGAGTCGGCCAGCATGGCCAGCGCGGTCAGCACGAGGGTCAGCTCGCCGACGTCGGACAGGTCGGCGGTCAGACCGTGCACCACGCCGGTGCCGCGGACGGTCAGCCCGTCGGTGGAGAGGGTGACCTCGCCGCCCATCCGCTGGAGCAGCGAGCGGAGTTGCTCGACCGGCTGCGCGCTGCTGTGTGGCCAACCCTGCAGGGTCACCTCGCCCCCGGTGACCAGGGCGGCGGCGAAGAACGGCACGGCGCCGGACAGGTCCGGTTCGATGTCCCAGCCGCGCCCGGTGAGCGGGCCGGGCTCGACGGCCCAGACGTCGGGGGTGCTGTCGTCGACCGCCGCGCCGGCGGCCCGCAGCATCTGCACCGTCATCCGAAGGTGCGGCGCGGAGGGCACCGGCGGCCCGACGTGGCGGACCACGACGCCCCGGTCGAAGCGCGGGGCGGCCAGCAACAACCCGGAGACGAGCTGGCTGGAGGCGGACGCGTCGATCACCACTTCGCCGCCGGCGACCCGGCCGGTGCCGAGGACGGTCAGCGGCAGGCTGCCGGTGCCGGTGACGTCGATCCGGACGCCCAGCGAGCGCAGCGCGTCGACCAGCGGGCCGAGCGGTCGGGTGCGGACGTACGGGTCGCCGTCGAAGGTGACCTGCCCGTCAGCCAGGCCGGCCACCGGCGGCACGAACCGCATCACGGTGCCGGCCAGCCCCACGTCGACGTGCGCGGGGCCGACCAGCGGGTGCGGTCGGACCAGCCAGCGCTCGTCGTCGCTGATCGAGACGTGCGCGCCCATCGCCCGCAGGCCGGCGGCCATCAGCTCGGTGTCGCGGGCGCGCAGTGGCCGGGCCAGCGTCGACGGGCCGGCGGCCAGCGCGCTGAGCACCAGGGCGCGGGCGGTCATCGATTTGGAACCGGGCAGGCGCAGCGTCGCCGCCACCGGGTCGGATGCGGTCGGTGCGGTCCACGGCTGCGGCGGCCGGGTCGCGGTCAGGTTCCCCACGGTTACATTCTGCCGCGTCGGCGGGTGGCGGTGGTGCCCGGCGTTCGTACTCCCGGTTGGCGGGACAGCCGGAGGGGCCCCCGACGCGTTAACGTGTGCCCCATGTGCGGCAGGTACGCGACGACCCGGAGTTCCGGTGAGCTGAGCGCGCTGTTCGAGTCGTCCGACGACTCCGACGGCCTGGTCCGTGCGGATCACAACGTCGCGCCGACCGACCCGGTGCCGCTGGTCCGGGTCAGCCCGGAGGGGCACCGCAGCCTCTGCGTCGGTCGCTGGGGGCTGCTGCCGCACTGGTCCCGGTCCGCCTCGGGCGCCGCCCGCATGATCAACGCGCGGGCGGAGACGGTGGCCACCAGCCGGGCGTACGCCGGCTCCTTCGCCCGTCGGCGCTGCCTGGTCCCGGCCGACGGCTGGTACGAGTGGGTCCGCCTGCCCGGCGGCGGACGACAGGCGTACTTCATGACCCCCCGGGACGGCTCGGTGCTCGCGCTGGCCGGCATCTGGTCGGTCTGGGGGTCCGACGCCGACACCCGGCTCACCTTCAGCGTGCTGACCACCGCGGCGCTCGGCGACCTGGCCGAGGTGCACGACCGGATGCCGGTGCTGCTGCCACCCGAGCGTTGGTCGTCGTGGCTGGCGCCGACCGACGAGCCGGGGCGGCTGCTCACTCCGGCGTCGGCGGCGCAGTTGGCGGGGTTGGAGATCCGCCCGGTGGGTGCGGCGGTGGGAGACGTCCGCAACGACGGGCCGCAGCTGACCGCCCGGGTGGCGGTGGCGCCCACTGTGACACCGCAGGAGTTGACCCTGTTCTGACGCCGCCGTGCATCGTCGGCCGCCGATTTGCCAGGGTTCCGCGCGATTCGTCTCCTGGTTGTTCAGTCATGTTCCCGGCAGACCCTTGTCCCGGTGTTGTGAAGTGCGATAGAACACAGCGCCGGTAGTGGCTGTCGATCCGCACGGGGCGGACGACGTCCACAGCTTTTGCCGGTCCCACGGGGGAGGTGGGTGGATGACACGGGCACGTATGCCGCGCCCGCACGAGGTGGCAGCGGCGCGGCGAGATCCGCGACTGCTGCGGGCCGTGCGAGAGCGGCAACAGGACGAAGCGTGGCGCACCAGGGGAACCTGCCAGAGCGTCGATCCGGAGACATTCTTTCCGGCACCGAACGAGCCGGCGGACGCCGCCGTCGCGCTGTGCCGCAGTTGTGACGTGCAGGGGTCCTGCCTGGCCTGGGCCCTCGACGTCGGTGACTGCCATGGCGTGTGGGGCGGCACCACACCGCGGGAACGACGGGCGATGCTTGTCGCCTGGCGTGGCGAGGTCGACCCCGACCCGGACGCCATCGACGACCCCGGCCCGCCGGTGCGCGATCGCCTGCTCGCCCTGGTCCCGCTGAGCTGATCGGCGGCCCGGTTCGCACCCGTCGCCCGGCTGGCGGCGCAGAATAGGCCGGTGCCACGCAGCAACGAGATCGACACCCCGCGCGGTCCGGCGCGGATCGACACCGACCTGCCGGTCCGTCCGGCCAGCGCCCTGCTCGTCCTCGGGCACGGCGCGGGCGGCAGCGTCGACGCGCCCGACCTGCTCGCGGTCCGGGACGCGTCGGTCGCGGCCGGCCTGGCGGTGGTCCGGGTGACCCAGCCGTACCGGGTCGCCGGTCGTCGTGCGCCGGCACCGGCAGGTCACCTCGACGAAGCCTGGGCAGTGGTGCTCGCCGTGCTGCGTGACCGGCACGCCGACGTGCCGACGGTGCTCGTCGGTGGGCGTTCCAGCGGCGCACGGGTGGCCTGCCGGACGGCCCGTGCGGTGGGCGCGGCGGGCGTGCTCGCGTTGGCCTTCCCGCTGCACCCGCCCGGTCGGCCGGAACGTTCGCGGGCCGCCGAGCTGGCCACCGGCCTGCCCACGCTTGTCGTCAACGGCGTCCGGGACCCGTTCGGGACGCCGGAGCCGGGGCCGGCCGTGCAGGTGGTGAGCCGCCCCGGTGAGACGCACGATCTGCGCCGGGATCCGGCCGGCACCGCCGCTGCCGTGCGCGACTGGCTGTACGCCCAGGGCTGGGCGGCCGACTGACCCCGTCGCGGCCGGCTCGCCGGAGCGACCGTTTCCGGCGCCGGGCACGGGTCGTTGCATCCGATGGTGCCGCCGGCCCGATCAGGGCCGGCGACACCAGTCCTCCCAGGCCCTTCCTGGTCCCAGCGCCGGCCGCCGTCGGGGCCGGGACCAGGAACGGGAGGGCCGGCCGGAATGCCCCAGTGGTCATCTCGCGTTACTACCCCCGGACGACTTTTCTGTGAGGGGGGTGACCGGTGCCAACCGAGACACGAAGCCTGGAACGGGACGATCGGGATGCCCGGCAGCTGAAGCGGCTGCTGGAAGGCCCGGAGTGGCCCGCGACGGCGGGACCGGGCGGGGTGGGCGCGGTGAGCACGGGCACACCATCCGGAAGTGAATCTGCGGGCAGGCCGCTGCGCGTATCCTCGGCGGGAAAGCATCCGACGCGAGGGGATGTGCGGTTGACCACCGAGAAGACGGACGAGCGCAGGGCCCGATTCGAGCGGGACGCGATGCCATTCGTCGATCAGCTCTACGCTGCTGGGCTGCGGATGACACGCAACCCGGCGGATGCCGAGGACCTGGTCCAGGAGACCTACCTGAAGGCGTACGCGGCCTTCCACCAGTTCGAGCAGGGCACGAACCTGAAGGCCTGGCTCTACCGGATCCTGACCAACACCTACATCAACTCCTACCGTAAGCGGCAGCGCCAGCCGATCCAGGCGCCCACCGAGGAGATCACCGACTGGCAGCTCGCCGAGGCCGAGTCGCACACCTCCAGCGGGTTGCGCTCCGCCGAGACGGAGGCACTGGACCGGCTGCCGGACAGTGACGTCAAGGAGGCCCTCCAGCAGTTGCCGGAGGAGTTCCGGCTGGCCGTCTACCTCACCGATGTCGAGGGCTTCTCCTACAAGGAGGTCGCGGACATCATGGGCACGCCGATCGGCACGGTGATGTCGCGTCTGCACCGGGGCCGTCGTAATCTGCGCAAGCTGCTCGAGCAATACGCGGGGGAGCGGGGCTTCAGCGCTGCCCGCTCAGCGAAGGGCTCGACCGCCGCCGCTGCCGGCCGGGAGGTGTGACGTGAGCTGTGGGGAGCCGCACGAGACGGACTGCCGCGAGGTGCTCGCGGAGGTGTACCTCTACCTGGATCTGGAGTGCGCCGACGAGCGACGCTCGCTGATCCGGCACCACCTGGACGAGTGCGGGCCCTGCCTGCGCGAGTACGGGCTGGAGCAGGAGGTGCGAGCGTTGGTGGCTCGTTGCTGTGGCAACGAGACCGCGCCGGACGAGCTGCGCGAGCGGCTGCGGGTCAAGCTCACCGAGCTGGTGGTCTTCGAGACCAGCGATTCCCGTGAGCTGACCGACTGAGCGTCTGAGCTGGCCGACTGAGCGTCGGCACAGGCTGGCAAGACCGGTGGCCCGGGTCGATGTCGACCCGGGCCACCGGTGTACCCGGCCTCGGCCGGCTGAGCGGCGACGGGCAGCCGGCCCGCCGACCCGTTCAGGAGTTGGGACGCTTGCCGTGGTTCGCGGCGCTCTTCTTACGAGCCTTCTTCTTCCGGGACTTCTTCGCCATGCTGACCTCCTCGTGATGGGTCGGATCCGTCCTGCGCGCGACCTTGGCGCTGATGCAGCCACCGGCCATCCGGCGGCGGGTCCGACCCGCTGATGGTAGTGCGGTCGGCACCCGCCGCCTTCCCCAGGGCGGGCCGGCCATCCCGGCCGTGCCGCTGCGCGCCCACCGGCGGTCGACGCATGATTGGATACATCGGCAGGCACGTCGCGAAGAGGGAGGGCCTGGACATGGCCGAGGAGATCCGCGCCGAGATGGTGGCCAACGTCTGGAAGGTCGTCGCTACCGCGGGTGACACGGTGGCCGAGGGTGACACCCTGGTGATCCTCGAGTCGATGAAGATGGAGATCCCGGTCATCGCCGAGTCCGACGGTGTGCTCCAGCAGCTCGCCGTGCACGAGGGCGACGTGGTGCAGGACGGTGACCTGATCGCGGTGATCGCTTGACCGGGTTGCGGGTCCGTTCGGCCGAGCCGGCCGACTTCCCGGCGGTGGCCCGGCTGACCGTGGCCGCGTACGAGGCGGACGGCCAGCTCAAGGGCGAACACGGGTACGGCGAGGTGCTGGCCGACGTGTCGACCCGGGCCACCAGCGGCGAGGTGCTGGTCGCGGTGGACGAGGTGACCGGGGCGGTGCTCGGCTCGGTCACGTTCGTGCTGCCGGGCACCCCGTTCGCCGCGCTGTCCGGGCCGGGCGAGGCGGAGTTCCGGATGCTCGCGGTCGACCCGGGCGCTCAGGGCCGCGGGGTGGGTGCGGCGCTGGTCGAGGCGTGTGTCGACCGGGCGACCGAGTTGAACTGCACGGCGGTGGTGATCTGCGTCCGGGCCGGGATGGCCGATCCGGCGCACCGGCTCTACTCACGGCGCGGGTTCGTCCGCTCACCGGAGAAGGACTGGTCGCCGGCGCCGGGCGTGGACCTGCTCGGCCTGCGACTGGAGCTGACCCGCAGCTGAGCGCCGGGTAGACCCAGCTCGGCACCGCTCGGGTCAGGCGTCGGGTTGCGTGCCGATGGCGGCCAGCAGCTCGTCGGCCACCTCCAGGGCGAGCTTGCGGCGTTCGTCGTCGGTGATGTTCGGGGCGCGGACCGCGAACCAGCTGGTGTGCACCGCGAACAGCGACAGCGCGGCGCGCAGTTGGGCGGCGGGGGAGTCGTCGCCCCGGCAGAGCGCGTTGGCCAGCTCCATCATCCGGCCGCGCATCTTCTGACCGGCGGCCAGGCTCTTGAGCGCGGTCTGGTTCTGCTCGAAGAAGCGCATCACCGACGGCTGCTCGCCGCTGAACATCGTGTCGGCGTACCGGGAGATCAGCTCGCGGCGGGTGGCCAGGGTCGCGGGCTGGGTGGCGGCCCAGGCGGTCAGCGCGTCCATCCGCTCCAGCCGGTCCTCCACGAAGCTGGCGACGATGTCGTCCTTGCTCTTGAAGTGGTAGTAGAGGGCGGCCTTGGTGACATTGAGGCGCTCGGCGATCTCCCGGAGCGAGGTCTTCTCGTACCCCTGCTCGGTGAAGAGCTCGAGCGCGACGGCCTTGATCCGTTCCCGGGTCCCGCCTGTGCTCTCTCTCACCCACGCCCCCCAATTGGCTTGACCGTCGTTCGCTATCCAACTTACCGTGCGGCTAGTAAGGTGACTAGCCGGGCGGCAAGTAAGAACGGCAATCCTCGGGGGGAGCTTACCCATGACTCAGGCAACCCAGGTCGGCACGCGACCCACCAACATTCGGGTCGTGCTGTTCGGGCTGATGATCGCGATGATGCTCGCGATGCTCGACAATATGATCGTCAGCACCGCGTTACCGCGGATCGTCGGCGAGTTCGGCGGGCTCAACCACTTCACCTGGGTGGTTACCGCGTACGTCCTGGGCACCACCGTCTCCACCCCGATCTGGGGCAAGCTCGGTGACCTCTACGGCCGCAAGTCGGTCTTCCTGACCTCGGTCGTCGTCTTCCTGGTCGGCTCCGCCCTCTGCGGCATGGCCGGCTCCGACATGTTCGGCGGCCCGCAGGACGGCATGGTCCAGCTCATCGCCTTCCGGGCGGTGCAGGGCCTCGGTGCCGGCGGCCTCATGGTCGGCGTGATGGCGATCATCGGTGACCTGGTCCCGCCCCGCGAGCGCGGGCGCTACCAGGGCATGATCGCCGGCATCATGGCCATCGCCATGGTGGCCGGCCCGCTGGCCGGTGGCTTCATCACCGACCACCTCTCCTGGCGCTGGGCGTTCTACGTGAACCTGCCGCTGGGCGGTGTGGCGCTGCTCGTGCTGATCACCACCATGCACCTGCCGAAGTACCGCACCGAGCACCGGATCGACTGGATCGGAGCCGGGCTGCTCTCGGTCGGCATCACCGCGATCGTGCTCATCACCACCTGGGGCGGCAACGAGTACGCCTGGATCTCGCCGCAGATCCTCGGCCTGGCCGTGCTGGCGCTGGTGACCCTGGTCGTGTTCGCCGTGGTCGAATGGTTCGTCCCCGAACCGATCCTGCCGCTGGCGCTCTTCGCCAACCGTAACTTCGCGCTGATCTCGGTGATCGGCTTCCTGCTCGGCTTCGCGATGTTCGGCGCGATGAACTTCCTGCCGCTCTACCAGCAGACCGTGCAGGGGGCGTCGGCCACCAACAGCGGCCTGCTGCTGCTGCCGCTGATGTTCGGCATGCTCGTCGTCTCGCTTCTCGTCGGTCGGGCGATCACCCGCAACGGCAGGTATCGGGCGTACCCGATCATCGGTGGTGTGGTGATGACGGGGGGCATGGCGCTGCTGTCCATGCTCGACACCGACACCAGCAAGCTGATGTCCTCGCTGTACATGATCGTGCTCGGCGTCGGCATGGGCTTCCTGATGCAGACGTCGATGCTGATCGCGCAGAACAGCGTGGAGCAGAAGGACCTCGGCGCGGCCAGCGGTGCGGCCACCTTCTTCCGGTCGATCGGTGGTTCGTTCGGCATCTCGCTGTTCGGGGCGATCTTCGCCAACCGGCTGGCCAGCTCCGAGGGCGGTCGGGCCTTCGGCGGCGGCGAGGCCGGTGCCGGGATGGACCTGGAGAAGCTCAAGGACCTGCCCGCCCAGGCGCGCGAGGCGGTGCTCGGCGGTCTCGCCGACGCCATCTCGCACGTCTTCCTCTGGGCGGTGCTGTTCACCATCGTGATCCCGGTGCTCGCCTGGTTCATCAAGGAGATCCCGCTGCGCACCGCGAACGAGGCGCCGCCGCAGGCCACCCCGGAGGAGGAGGCCGAGGTCGCCCTCGGCAACGCCCCGGTCGCCTGACCCAACCCGCTCTTCCACGCGCCGCGTCGACCGTCACGGTCGGCGCGGCGCTCCCTTGCTCAGGCGTTGCCAGAGGCGGCGCAGCGGGTTGCGGGGGCGGGGGAGCCGGGGGGAGTGGGTGCGCAGCAGCTCGGTGGCCAGGGCCGCGGTCGCCGGGTCGAGCTGCGGGGCGGCGAGCGCCAGGTGGGCCAGCGAGGCGGCGATCGGGACCGGCCGGCTGCGCGCCACGTCGGCGGCGTCGGCCAGTCGCTCCGCCACCACCCGGGCCACGTCCGGCCGCACCGAAGGGTCCACCCAGGCGGCGGTGACCAGGGCGAACAGCGCCGCCTCGGTGACCCAGTCCTCGACGCCCCAGATCAGATCGAGCAGCACCCGGCGTCGGGTCGAGCCCTCCCACGGCTCGTCGGTGCGGTGGTGCAGCAGCCCCAGGCAGGCCCACACCTGCACGCCACGGACCCAGACCGACGGGTCGTGGGCGGCCAGCAGCCGACCCACCCCGTTGGCCGGCGCCGCCGGTGGGTGCACCAGCAGGCCGAGCAGGTCGGCCAGGTCGAGGCCGGCCAGACCCACCGCGGCGTCGTACGCCGCCGGTGGGTGCGCCCACGCCGGATGGGCGATCTGCCCGATCCGTTCGACCGCCGTCGCCGAGGGCGCCGCCAGCGCGGGCGTGGGGACGGCGTCCGCGTAGTGCCACAACCGTTGAGCGGACGCCCGCCGGGGCTCGCGCGGGTCGGGCTCCGGCGTGCCGACGACCTCGATCCGCAGGCCGGGGGCGGTGGAGATCGCCGTCCCGACCGCGCTCGGTGGGGCGGCGGCGGGTAGCCGTACGGCGCCGCCGAGACCGATGTCGTCGTCGGCCACCGCCTGGCGCATCGCGTCGACCAGCGGCCCGCCGGCCGGGGTGAGTTGGCCGAGCCAGGGCCGCCCTCGGCAGCACTGCGCCAGGTCGCCGTGCTCGTGGCTGTCGTCCGGGTGGTCCCGTACGAAGTCGGCGAGCGCGACCAGGTGGGCGAGGTCGCCGTCGCGCAGGTGCCGCAGGCGGTGGGCGGTGTGCACCGCGCAGTCGAACGACGGATCCCGCGCCAGCGCCCGCTCGGTCCAATCCAGCGCCTCGTCCAGCCGGCCGATCTCGGCCAGGGTGCCGGCGATGTCCGCGTAGATCGCCAGGTCGTCGGGGTCCAGCTCGACGGCCCGACCGAGGGCGGCGAGGCCGTCGCGGGTCCGGCCCGAGCTGCGGTACGCGTACCCGAGCCACACCTCGCCCATCTTCGAGGGCTGCGCGCGTACCCCTCGGGTGGCCCAGCGGACCGCCAGCTGGACCTCGCCGAGGCGCCGGGCCAGCGCGGACGCCGCGCCCAGCAGCAGGCCGTGTTCGGGGTGCACGGTGGCCGCGTTGCGGGCCAGCGTGAGGTACGGGGCCAGCGGGGCCCGGCCGATCCGCGGCACCGGGTCGGGCAGCGCGGCGCAGACCTGCATGAGGACTCGGGCGATGTGCTCCGGGTCCAGTCGTTCGGCCAGCTCGGGCGCGGTGACCCAGGGCACGCCGGCCCACTCGGTGCCGGGTGCGTACGCCGTCGCCGCGGCCAGCAGCTCCAGCCCTTCGGCGGGGCGGCCGGCGGTGGCGAGGAGGTGGGCGCGGGCGACGACCGCACCGACGAAGGTGTGGTGGTTGATCGGGAAGAGGTCGAGGCCGCCGCCGCTTCTCGCGGCGAGCCGGGCCAGCGTCTCGTGCACCTCCGGGAGGGTGGGAGCCCGGGCCAGCGCGCCGGCGAGGTGGCCGGCGGCGTGGTGCAGGTCGCCCTCGTCGAGTGCCAGCCGGGCCAGCGCCAGCTCCTCCGTGGCGGAGAGCGCGGGGTCGTCCGTTCCCTCGGGCACGTCGTCCTCTCGTCGCGGGCTAGACCGGGTACATCGGGGAAAGCGTAGTTGATATTGGGGTCAGTAGCTGATCATCTGCGCACTCGTGCTCGTTAGATTGCTTGGACACGCCCAAAAGTGCAAGACTGAGCAGGAACCGCGCGGTAACCGCGCAAGAGAGGAGTGTCCGTGACTCGTGCAGGGGCTGGAATGGCCGCCGACATCGACGAGCAGCCAGCTGGGTACGCGCGTCTGCTCTCCGCCGCCAACGCCGCCGAGATCGCCCGGGTGGCGGCGGTCATCGCCGAACGCCGGCCGCGGCACGTGGTCTTCACCGCGCGGGGCACCTCCGACCACGCGGCGCTCTACGGGGCCTACCTGACCGAGATCCGGCTCGGCCTGCCCGCCGGGCTCGCCTCGCCCAGTGTCGTCACCCTGTTCGGGGCCCGCCCCGACCTGTCCGACGCGCTGGTCGTCGGGGTCAGCCAGAGCGGCGGCTCGCCCGACCTGACCGAGGTGCTGCGCGCCGCCCGCGCCTCCGGGGCGCTGACCCTCGCGGTGACCAACGTCCCCGACTCGCCGCTGGCCGACGTGGCCGAGCTGAGCATCGACATCGCCGCCGGGCACGAGCGGGCGGTGGCCGCCACCAAGACCTACACCGCCGAGCTGCTCGCCCTGCTGATGCTGGTGGAGGGGATCCGGGCCGGCGACGGCGTGCTCCCAAAGGCCGAACGGGAGGCGCTCGACGCGCTGCCCGAGCTGGCCACCCGCACCCTGGCCGACGACACCCCGGCCCAGCTCGCCCCGCGCTACCGGTTCGCCCGGCAACTGGTCACCACCGGCCGGGGGTACGCCTACCCGACCGCCCGGGAGGCCGCGCTCAAGCTGATGGAGACCTCGTACCTGCCGGCGCTCGCCTTCTCCGGCGCCGACCTGCTGCACGGCCCGCTCGCGATGACCGACCCGGAGGTCCCGGTGCTCGCCGTGGTCGGCTCCGGCCCCGGCGGCCGGTCGATGGGCGAGGTGCTGCCCCGCCTCGGCGAACGCCGCGCCGACGTCGTGGTGGTCGGCTCCGCCGACGTGCCGGGCGCCACCCGGCTCGCCGTTCCCGAGGTCGACGAGCGGTACGCCCCACTGCTGGACATCCTGCCGATGCAGCGGTTGGCGCTGGCACTGGCGCTCACCCGAGGCGAGGATCCGGACGCGCCGCGCGGGTTGAAGAAGGTCACCGCGACGATGTGACGCACGGCGTGGCACCCTGGTCACCGTGTCCACGCTGCGCGACCTCGCCGAGGAGCACACCCATCTCCGTCCGGCCGACATCGACCACCTGCACCGGATCGCCGGCGACTGGCAACTGCTCTCCGATCTGTCCTTCGCTGACCTGCTGCTCTGGGTGCCGGTCGACGCCGACGGCACGTTCCTCTGCGTCGCCCAGGTCCGTCCGACCACCGCACCGACCGCCTACCAGGACGACCAGGTGGGTCGGATCGTCGGCGGGCCGGAGGTGGCCCACCTGGGGGTGGCGTACTCCCAGGGCCGGATCTGGCGCGAGGGCGACCCGGTCTGGT
Organism: Micromonospora sp. NPDC005220; assembly: GCF_040607895.1. NCBI lineage: Bacteria > Bacillati > Actinomycetota > Actinomycetes > Micromonosporales > Micromonosporaceae > Micromonospora > Micromonospora sp. NPDC005220. Next base: position 8,480 of record NZ_JBEXHP010000004.1, on the reverse strand, counting down.
ACGGCGACGTGCCGGCCCGACACGAGGCGATCCCGGTCCGGCTGCGTACCGCCGAGGGTGAGGCCGGCGAGGTGATCGCGGTGGTGGGGCGGGACACCAACCTCTCCACCGCGCGTACGCCCAGCCAGTTGGAACTCAACTACCTCACCACCGCCGACGACCTGGCGCAGATGATCGCGGACGGCACCTTCCCGCCGCCGCGGCATCCGGGTGAGACCACCTCGGCGCCCCGGGTCGGCGACGGCCTGGTCCGGCTCGATGCCGGCGGCAAGGTCACCTACGCCAGCCCGAACGCGCAGTCCGCGTACCGCCGGCTGGGCTACGCCTCGCACCTGGTGGGGGAGGACCTGGCCGCGCTGCACCGCCGGCTGGCCGGTGACCCGCTGGACGGCACCGAGGCCTCGAACGGCATCCTGGCCGCGCTGCGCGGTGAGGCGCCACCCCGTCGGGAGATCGACGCGCGAGGTGCCACGATGCTCACCCGGGCGCTGCCGCTGATGCCGGCCGGGGTGCCGATCGGCGCGCTGGTGCTGGTCCGGGACATCACCGAGGTCCGTCGCCGGGACCGGGCGCTGATCACCAAGGACGCCACCATCCGGGAGATCCACCACCGGGTGAAGAACAATCTCCAGACGGTGGCCGCGCTGCTGCGGTTGCAGGCCCGCCGGGTGGCGATGCCGGAGGCCCGGGTCGCGCTGGAGGAATCGGTCCGTCGAGTCGCCTCGATCGCCCTGGTGCACGAGACGCTTTCGATGTCCAGCGACGAGGCGGTGGAGTTCGACGGCATCGTCGACCGGGTGGCCAGCGCGGCGACCGAGGTCGCGGCGACCGAGGTGAGCGTCGGCATGCGGCGGCGGGGCAGCTTCGGCGTACTGCCGGCGGAGATCGCCACCTCGCTGGTGATGGTCCTCAACGAGTTGCTGCTCAACGCCGTCGAGCACGGCTTCCCGCCGGCCGACGAGGCGGACGAGGTCCCCGTACCCGTCGCCTCCGGCATGGTGCCGGTCGCCGCTCCCGAGGTCGACCCGTCGCTGCGACCCGAGGTGGTGGTCTCGGCACACCGGTTCCGCAAGATGCTGCACGTCTCGGTGACCGACAACGGACGCGGCCTCCCCCCGGACTTCGACAGCGAACGCGGCAGCCGGCTCGGCCTCCAGATCGTCCGAGCCCTGATCACCGGGGAGCTGCGCGGCACCATCGAACTGCGGGCCGGCGCCAACGGTGGCACCGAGGCCGTGCTGGTCGTCCCGCTGGCCCGCAACGCCCACGACGGCCGCTCGCAGGGCTGAGCCGCCCTGCCGCCTCCGGTGGGGCGGGGGCTGCGGCGGGAGCGGATATCAGAATGAGCGTGATGCCTCCGAGTCATCAGGATGACTCACCGTCATCACGCGCATCGAGATGGGCGGGCCCGGCCGTTGGGCCGGCCTGCCCGTGGGCGGTCCGGTCAGCGATCGGGGCGGCTGGTCAGCAGCGCGACGGTCAGGCCGGGCCGCTGCCAGACCTGCGTGACGGTGAAGTCGGTGCGTAGCGCGTCGCCCTTGGCGCCGGGCACGGCGGCCAGCGGCTCGGGGTGCCGACCGGAGACGACGAGCCACACCCGTGTCGTACCGGCCAGGCACTGTGCCGGCTGCTGGCACTCGGCGGCCCACAGGTCACCGCGGCGCACCTCGTCCTCGGTGACCAGCACGTCGCGTGGTGGGTCGTCGAGGTGGTACTCGATGCCGAGGTCGAGGAAGAGCCAGCTGTGCCGGGGCGAGTAGACCACCGCGTCCCCCGGGCGTTGGCCGTCGGCGATCACCCGCGCCACCCCCGCGTAGTCCACCGGCGCGCTGCGTGGCCACTCGTGGGTCCGGCGCAGCGCGGCCTGGTCGGGTAGGCCGAGCAGCCCGGCCAGGAGTACCACGACGAGCGCGGCCGGTGCGGCCACGGCGGCCAGCGCCGCGCCGGCCAGCAGACACGCGAAGGGCACCACGAAGACCAGGTACCGGGGCACCCACAGCGGTACGACCGTGCCGGCGGCGAAGAGCAGCAGTACGGGCAGCAGCACCGCGCTGACCGGCAGCACGGCGCGCCGCCCGAGCCGGGCCGCGCCCAACGCGGCGACCCCGACCAGCAGACCGCCGACCACGCTGCTCTGGGCCACGCCACCGGGCAGCGCGGTCAAATCGTCGAGCCGGGCCAGGTGGACCCAGTTGAACTGCCGGGACTGCTGGGTCCGGGCCTTGACCAGCAGCGGGCCGGCCAGCAGTGCGACCGGCAGTACGGCGACCAGCCACCGCCACACCCGCCGGTCCCGCTCGGCGTCGAGGTGCTCCGGGGCGGCGATGCCGGCGCGGGCCGGGCCGCGCCACCAGGCGATGAGGACGACCAGCGCGTGGGCGGCGAGCACTGTGAGCGCGATCAGATGGATGAGCCCGAGTGCGGCGACGGCGGCGGCGTAACCGGCCCAACGGGCCCAGCTCGGTCGGCGCAGCGCGGTCACCAGCAGCAGGGTGGCGAGCACGGCGAGCATGGTGGCCAGCGCGTACGGGCGGGCCTCCTGCCCGTAACGGGAGGTGCCGGGGAGCACCGCGAACAGCAGCCCGGCGAAGAGGCCGCCGCGCCGGTCGACGAGCCGCGCGCCGAGCACGGCGAGCAGCCCGGCGGCCACTGTCATCGCCAGCACGGCCGGTAGGCGCAGGGCGATCGTGGAGTCGCCGACAACAGCGGTCCAGCCGTGCATGAGCAGGTAGTACGGCCCGGTGGCGGCATCGATGGTGTCGGCCAGCCGGGCCAGGTCAGTGGGTGACCGGGTCGCCGCGCTCCACGTCGCCAACTCGTCGCGCCACAACTGGGCGGAGCCCAGCCCAGTCACTGTCACCGCCAGGGTCAGCAGCGCCGGGGGCAGCCAGACCGGCAGGCGGCGCAGGTGCTCCCACGCCCTCCCGGCCGACCTCTCGGACATTTGCCCCACGGCCCGAGCCTGCCACGACCACCCCCTCCGTGAACGTCAGCCGGCGGCAGGCGATGGGCGCCAGGCTGGCATCACGTCGTTCGGACGGGCGGTCTTCGCCGGATCACGCTCCACCAGCTCGTCGAGTACGGCGTCGATCCGGGCCATCAGCTCGTCGTCGAGCCGTACCGTGGCGGCCCGTGCCGTCTCGGCGAGCTGCTCGGGCCGGGACGCGCCGACGATCGCGCCCGCCACCGTCGGACGGCGCAGCACCCACGCCACCGCCAACTGGGCCATCGTGCAGCCGGCGGCCTCGGCGATCGGCCGGAGCTGGCGTACCCGGGAGAGCAGCAGATCCGAGGAGTAGCGGGCGATGAACGAGCCACCGAAGCCGTCGGTGGCCCGGGAGCCGGCGGGCGGACGGCCACCCGGTTCGTAACGGCCGGTCAGCACGCCCATCGCCAGTGGCGCCCAGGCGAGCTGCCCCAGGCCGAGGTCAGCGCAGGCCGGCGACACCTCGGCCTCCACCACCCGCCACAGCATCGAGTACTGCGGCTGGTTGGCGATGAACGGGATGTGCAGCTCGGCGGCGAGCCGCATTCCCGCGCGCAGCTGCGGGCCGGTCCACTCGGACGCGCCGACGTAGAGCACCTTGCCCTGACGGACCAGGTCGGCGAAGGCCAGCATCGTCTCCTCCAGCGGCACACTGTCGTCGTACCGGTGCGCCTGATAGAGGTCGACGTAGTCGGTGCCCAGCCGGCGTAGCGAGGCGTGACAGCCCTCGATGACGTGCTTGCGGGACAGCCCGGCGTCGTTGGCGCCCGGCCCGACCGGCAGGCACACCTTCGTGCACAGCTCGATCGAGCTGCGCCGGACGCCGCTCAGCGCCCTGCCCAACGCCTCCTCGGCCCGCCCCTGGGCGTACCGGTCGGCGGTGTCGAACGTGGTGATGCCCGCGTCCAGGGCGGCGGCCACGCACGCGGCGGCCGCGTCATCGTCGAGCTGGTTGCCGTGGGTGACCCAGTTGCCGTACGCGACCGCGCTGACGCGCAGGCCCGACCGGCCCAGTTGCCTGTACTCCATACCAGGATCCTCGGGCCGCTCCGCGCTGTCGCCGAACCGTTCGAACGTGGTCGAATCCGTAGGTGATCGAGGTTCGGTTCTCGCCCGACGACCTGAGCCGGGTCCGGTTCGTGCACTCGCCGCTGGCCGAGCTGGTGGCCAGCTCCTGCGCGTTGCGCAAGCCCGCGAAGTACTGGATGCACCGCCCGTGGCGGGAGCGCGCGGAGCGGCTGCTGCCGGATGCCGGTCTGGAACCGCTGTTGGCGGTGCTCAAATCGTCCAACGGCTACGTGCCGGATTTCCTCACCCCGGTCGGGGTGGCGCCGAACCTGGCCGCCGAGTTGCGGGCGGTCGCCGGCACCGACCCGTCCCGGGTGCGGCGGCAACTGGAGCGGGCCGGCGCACCCCGGCTGGCCCCGGACGAGCTGGTCGCGCAGCTCCACAGGTACTTCACCCTGCTGATCGCACCGGACTGGCCCCGGCTGCGGGCGCTCGCGCTGGCCGACATCCGGCGGCGGACGCTACTCGCCGCCGAGCAGGGTGGGCGCACCCTGCTCCGCGAGCTGCACCCGTTGATCCGGTGGGACGGCGCGGCGCTGCGAGTCGCCGTCGGTACGACCCGCCCGGTCGGCCTGGACGGACGCCCGTGGACGCTGCTGCCCACCGCGTTCTCCGGGCCGACGGTGCACGCGATCATGGAGGGCGACGCCGGGCCCGCCCTCTGCTATCCGCCCGCCGGGCTGGGCGGGCTGTGGGATTCGCCGCCGCCCAGCGCGGCGCTGAGCGCTCTCCTCGGCGGTACGCGGGCGGCGGCGCTCGCCCTGCTCGACGCGCCGCTGAGCACCGGCGAGCTGGCCGCGCTGCTGGGCCTCGCGCCGGCGACCGCGTCGCACCACCTCACCACTCTGCGGGACAACGGCCTGGTCGCCGGCGTACGGCAGGGTCGGGTGGTGCGTTATGCCCGAACTGTCCTGGGTGACCAGCTGGTTGGCTGACCTCCGGCCCGTGATGTGGGATCCAGCACGCGGACATTGGCCGGCCCCCTTGGGGTGTGGCAGCATGGGCTCCATGACCGCCGCAGTCGTCCGCCGTTTCGTGGCACGTCGCCACGTTGATTACGGCCGCGTGCGCAGCGCGATCTGTCCGGCCTACTGACGACGCCCGACCAATCCGTCTCGGGCGCGCTCCGCGCCGGCTGTCTGAAGACACCGTTGTCCCGCCCGCTTCGCGGGCCGGCCGCCGCGCCCCGCGTACCCCGAGGCACAGCAGACAACGGAGGACGCCGCGATGGCGGTCAGCAGCATCCCGGCCCGTTCCGAGGACCCGACGGCTCGCCCGGCCCGAGCGCCGCGCCGGCCACGGGGTGAGGGTCAGTGGGCGCTCGGCCACCGCGAGCCGCTCAACCCCAACGAGCGGATCAAGAAGGACGACGACCCGCTCAACGTCCGGGCCCGCATCGAGACCATCTACGCGCACCGCGGCTTCGCCTCCATCGATCCGCAGGATCTGCGGGGCCGGTTCCGCTGGTGGGGCCTCTACACCCAGCGCAAGGCGGGCATCGACGGCGGGCGCACCGCCGTGCTGGAGCCGCACGAGCTGGAGGACGAGTTCTTCATGCTCCGGGTCCGCATCGACGGCGGCCAGCTCAGCCTGGCCCAGCTGCGGGTGATCGCGGACATCTCCCGGGAGTTCGCGCGGGACACCGCCGACATCACCGACCGGCAGAACATCCAGTACCACTGGATCCGGGTCGAGGACATGCCGGAGATCTGGCGTCGGTTGGAGTCGGTCGGCCTGCAGACCACTGAGGCGTGCGGCGACTGCCCGCGGATCGTGCTGGGCAGCCCGGTCGCCGGTGTGGCCCGTGACGAGGTGCTCGACCCGACCCCGGCGATCGACGAGATCGTCTCCCGGTACGTCGGGGACAAGCAGTTCTCCAACCTGCCCCGCAAGTTCAAGACGTCGATCTCGTGGCTGGTGGACACCCCCTACGAGTCGAACGACATCGCTTTCCTCGGTGTCGACCACCCCGAGCACGGGCCCGGCTTCGACGTCTGGGTCGGCGGCGGCCTCTCCACCAACCCGATGCTCGCAAAGCGGCTCGGCGTCTGGGTGCCGCTGGCCGAGGTGCCCGACGTGTGGGCCGGGGTGGTCGGGATCTTCCGTGACTACGGCTACCGCCGGCTGCGCCACCGGGCCCGGCTCAAGTTCCTGGTGGCCGACTGGGGCGTGGAGCGCTTCCGGGAGGTCCTGGAGAAGGACTACCTCGGTCGTACGCTGCTCGACGGCCCGGCGCCGATCCTGCCGTCGAAGCCGGTCGACCACGTGGGCGTGCACGAGCAGGCCGACGGGCGGCACTACGTGGGCGCGGCCCCGGTCGTCGGTCGGGTCTCCGGCGCGCAGCTCAGCCAGCTGGCCGACGTGGTCGAGGCGCACGGCAGCGACCGGGTGCGGCTCACCCCGTACCAGAAGCTGCTGGTGCTCGACGTGCCGGCGGAGCGGACGGAGTCGCTTGTCGACGCGCTGCGCGGGATCGGTCTGGAGGCCCGGCCGTCGGCCTGGCGGCGCGGCACGATGGCGTGCACCGGCATCGAGTACTGCAAGCTCGCCATCGTCGAGACGAAGGCCCGCGGCGAGGAGTTGGTGGCCCGGCTGGAGCAGCGGCTGCGCGACTTCGACGCGGACATCTCGATCCACATCAACGGCTGCCCGAACGCGTGCGCGCGTACCCAGGTGGCCGACATCGGGCTGAAGGGTCAACTGGTGGTCGGCCCGGACGGCCGGCAGGTCGAGGGTTTCCAGGTGCACCTGGGCGGTGGGCTGGGCATGGCCCAGGGGCAGACCGCCGGTTTCGGCCGTAAGTTGCGCGGCCTGAAGACCACCGCCGAGGAGCTTCCGGAGTACGTGGAACGGCTGGCCCGTCGCTACCTGGCCAGTCGGAGCGAGGGCGAGACGTTCGCCAACTGGGTGATCAGAGTCGACGAGGAGGAACTGCGGTGAGCAGCGAGAACCGAGCGGCACCTCTGTACTGCCCGTACTGCGGCGAGGAGGACCTGCGGCCGCACGAGGCGGGGCACGGCGCCTGGGAGTGCCACGCCTGCACCCGGGTCTTCTCGGTGAAGTTCACCGGGCTGCTCTCGCGGGCGGTGACCTCATGAGCCTCGTCTCCGCCGCCGGCCTGGGCCTGGTCGGCCCGGGCGGTCCGAAGCCCGCCGACCCGTCCCTGCGCAGCCCGGACGAGCTGCGCGCGCTGGCCGAGGACGCCGGCCGGGAGCTGGAGGGTGCCCCCGCGCTGGAGATCGCCCGCTGGGCGGCGCAGACCTTCGGCGACCGGTTCTGCGTCACCAGCTCGATGGCCGACGCCGTCCTGGCCCATCTGGTGTCCCGGGTCGCCCCGGGCGTGGACGTGGTTTTCCTCGACACCGGCCTGCACTTCCCCGAGACGCTGCGGGTTCGCGACGAGGTCGCCCGGACGCTGCCGGTGAACGTCCGGTCGATCCGGCCCCGACTCACCGTCGGCCAGCAGGACGGCCAGTACGGTCCACGGCTGTTCAACAAGTCGCCTGACGACTGCTGCCAGCTGCGCAAGGTGGAGCCGCTGGAGCGGGCGCTGACCGGGTACGACGCCTGGGCCGCCGGTCTGCGTCGGGACGAGTCGCCGACCCGGGCCAACACCCCGGTGGTGACCTTCGACGCGCGGCGCGGCAAGGTCAAGGTCAACCCGATCGCGGCCTGGTCGCAGCAGGATGTGGACGCCTACATCGCCCGGTTCAACGTGCCGGTCAACGAGCTTTTCAAGCAGGGGTACGGGTCGATCGGCTGCTGGCCGTGCACCCGCCGTACCAAGGCCGGCGAGGACGCGCGGGCCGGCCGGTGGGCCATGTTCGAGAAGACCGAGTGCGGGCTGCACGTCTGACCTCCCCGGCGACGCCCCTGACCGGCCCCGCTGTGGCCGGCGGGGCCGATCCGGTGGTGCTGGTCGCGCACGGCAGCCGTGATCCACGGGCGGCCGCTGCCACCCGGGCACTGGCTCGGGCGGTGGCGGCGGCTCGGCCGGGCACCCAGGTGTGGGCGAGCTGGCTGGACCACACCGAGCCGGGGCCGACCGAGGTGCTGCGTGACCTGGCCGTGGCCGGGCACCGCCGCGCGGTGCTGGTGCCGCTGCTACTGACCGCCGCGTACCACCATCGGGTGGACATTCCGGCGGCGGTCGCCGCGGCGGCGCGGTCCGGGCCACCGCTGGCGGTACGGGTGACCGATGTGCTCGGCCCGGCGGACGACACGCCCGATCCGGCGCTGCTGGCCGGGTTGTGCCGTCGGCTGGGCGAAACGCGTCCGGGCGGCTTCGACGCGCTGCGTCCGGGCCGGTTCGACGCGTCGCGTCCGGGCGGCTTCGACGCGCTGCGTCCGGGCCGGTTCGACGCGTCGCGTCCGGGCGGCTTCGACGCGCTGCGTCCGGGCGGGTTCGACGCGTTGGTGCTGGCCG